>JBFIIJ010000100.1:0-7658 GCA_041601315.1 Gammaproteobacteria bacterium | reverse complement strand
GGAAGGTAACGTGTATTGCCAGTAAATCCAAATATATTAACAATAGGAACACCGATTACTGTCCCATTAATTTGCAGTGGATCAAGATTGCGAACAACTCGTCTGACGATTTCAATTCCATTCAGTTCATCACCATGTATGGCAGCTACTAAACAAAGTGACGGACCGGGTTTAAGTCCTCTGACAACCAACACAGATGGTTTAACTGTTTTACCTGAAAATGATTGTCCTGCCGACCAACTCAGTTCTTTTAATTCACCAGGCTGTACAACATCTTTTAGAATTTTTAAAGGTGGCTGCTCTGCGTTTTCAGGTGTAATTTCAGTTCGAACTATCTCATCATCTTGAGGTATGTATATTGTAGGCGCTGATTCATAAGAGTCTTCTGCATCCGCTGCAAATTCAATCGGTATTTCCGGAGTAACAATGACTGTTTCACTATTTACCTGTATTGGCAATTCCAGTGTGACAGTTTTTGCTTCATTAACACTATCTTCTGTAGCAGACAAATTAATAGTCGTACTACAAAAAATGACGAGCATTAAAAATAAATGAATAAAGCTATAGTTTCGAGTATTCATAATGAATTATGTAATCAATGTTCAGAAATTAATTTTACTATTTCTATACGCTCTTCTGCATTACTGGGTAAAGACGGTATGTTATCAATAGCATCGAGTCGATGTTGCAACCCACGTCCATTTGCAATTTGTATTGCAAGTCCTGGACGGGCATTAAGCTCAAGCATAAGTGGCCCGAGCTCCGCATCAAGTACGATATCAACTCCAAGATATCCTAATGGCGCAAGCTCATAACAACGAGCTGTTAACAATAACAAGTTTTGCCATCCGGGAATTTGTATATCGCTTAATTGCGAACCAAAATCAGGATGTTCAGCAATTCGGCGATCTTTACATACGGCTAGTGTTGTAACACCGGTTGTTAAGTGAATTCCGACGCCTACTGCACCTTGATGAAGATTTGCTTTTCCATCGGATTGTTGCGTTGGTAAACGCAACATTGCCATGGCAGGGATACCTTTATAAATAAGCATACGAATATCCGGTACGCCTTGATAACTGATTGAATCAAACACGGGGTCAAATTTGACACGGTATTCTATAATGGCTTGATCAGGCTGTCCGCCAAGACTATAAACACCACCGAGAATATTTTCGACATGGTGTTTTATTAATTGAGGAGCGATTGCAGTACCGTTTGGTTTCATAAAAAGATCTTTTCGTCGATTCTCAATAACAAGAATACCTTTACCACCACTTCCATGTGCCGGCTTAATAACGAAATCTTTTTTATCACCAATAATGTTAGTTATCGAATTTGTATCATGTATTGTTGAGATCAAACCATACATTTTTGGAACAGCAATATTTGCTTTTTCTGCAAGCTGTTTTGTTTGAACCTTATCATCAACATATTTGTACAACCTACGAGGATTATTAGGCATAACATAATTGTGATTACGGGCATTGATGCCCACTACTCCGGCTTTACGAAGTTTTCGAATTCGATCCAACATCTTTAATTTCTTCGTTTGCTAAATCTTTAAATCTAATTACTTCACTTAATCTATAACCGGTATATCGTCCAGCCAGAATACATAACGCCAATACAAATAAGAGAAGCTCAGGAAAACTAAACATTAAATATTGAAGCTGATCATTCGTCATAACAAAATAACCAATGGTAGCAATCACCATACTGCCAAATCCTTCTTTAATCGCTTCAAATGGTCCATTCTCTTCCCAACTGATCGACATACGTTCGATAACCATTGTAAGTATGACTATGGGGAACAATGCAATCGAAATGCCTCGATCAATGTCGAGTTCGTGACTTAAAAAGCTAATACCTAACATCAACATAACTACCATGACTAATACCGCGCTGAGTCTCGGTACGAGTATTAAATTTAAACGTTCAAGAAGAAAACGAAACGCGAGACCTGTACCAGTAATAAT
Organism: Gammaproteobacteria bacterium; assembly: GCA_041601315.1. Classification (GTDB taxonomy): domain Bacteria; phylum Pseudomonadota; class Gammaproteobacteria; order Eutrophobiales; family Eutrophobiaceae; genus UBA7359. Next base: position 5,679 of record JBFIIJ010000100.1, on the reverse strand, counting down.
GCAAAAAAGTAAAATACCATAGAACAATTCCGTTTCTCTAAAAGCCAGAGAAATAAGAATAGGCATAAAAGTACCAAAGCATGGGATACCCACTATTGTGCGCATTAAAACAACGACAAGCGCACCTAAAGGAATCATCAATAATATTTTATAGACGTTTTGTGTAGTAAGCGGCAGTTTGTGTAACGACCAGGCATTTAATATAGATTGTTTTTTTTCTGCACGACCCTGTGATATCTCTTCCATAGAATAAGGTCGTTCAGATAAAGAAAAACGAAGATGCTCGTTCACACCACCTTCGACATTTAGTACAGAAAGATCACCTACGCTCCACCGTAGAAAATTTGGTGGATAGCCTCTGTTGCCGGAAAGCGGATCAAACCCTTCCCAATGTTGTCCATTATGTATTTCAAGCCAGGATATAAGTTTTGCATCTGTTGTGCCTTCTTCAAGACTCAGACCTTTTACCAGACGTGAAGTTATTCGTGCTCCCTGAAGAACATAGATAATGCGTTTAACCCACTGCTCTGTTCCTGGAGTAAATCCTTCCTGAATAACAAGGACATTTTTATTTGGTGAAGGAGCATTGAGTTGTACCAATAACTGACTGGCAAACGTGAAAGTATTTGCTGACTCACTACGAACTTTTCCAAGTGTATCTTCAATAGCAGACGCTAACGGTTCCTCGTATTCGGGTTTTTCCGGCGCGGCAGGAATTTTATGTTTTTTAGAAGAGGTACTGTCCTCAGCAACTTCTTCAGGTACTACTTCTATGCGGTAATAAAGCCGTTGTTTACCTTTTGCATTTCGAATGGACCATTCGGCGCGACGATCTTTTTTATTACTTGTAACGTTTAAACCGTAATTACGGGAGACGAAAAATTCATCCAGCTTTAAAAAATTTCCCAGCTTGTCAGGTATATCAAGATTGACCAGAGAAGAACGACCCAAGCCATCAAATTCTACTCGTGCTTCTATGGACCAAATGGATGACACCTGATCTGGCACCAACGGTAAGCCCAAAGTTTTAACTTTGGCATACATTAATCCTAAACTGATGCAGATCAGTAGAATACAGAATATTTTTACATTTAGTTCACGCATTTAAATAGCTTACCAGCTTAAAAGAAAAACGCGCAATTATATGGGAAGATTATTCCGTATGTAAGCAGGACTTGCTTGACGTGAAAGTTTTTGCCGGATCGACTATCAAATTGCCTTTAAGAGTCCGGCGGCCTAACAAAAGCGGATAATGGAAATTAGAACGATCAGCAAGTGTAACCGGGGTGACATAGTCTTTTCCATTTAAACAAAAATTGATTTCAACAATGTAGCGAGACCGACTTTCCCCAACATGCTCTTTTATTTTCGTTTCTCTAATAACCGGTTTCTCTACACTGTACTCTTTTTCAACTGGCTGATCCTTGCTCTTGGGTTCCGTAATAGTGAACCTAACCCATAGTTCATCATCAACTTGATACGTCTCGATATTCGTAGCATGGATAGAACTGGTACGTGCACCGGTATCAAGTTTTGCCCTAACTTTAATATTCCAGGGTTGGATGTAAGCAGACTCTAACCATCCCATTACCTCAGGTTCTGCATTGACAGAACTATAGATTGAGACTGAAAGCAGCAATAAAACAGCTTGAAGAGTTTTTATAATCATTGTCATAGTATAAATAGTGTATTCACATATACAAAAAGTTAAATATAGATCAGGTTTTATTTTCAGCTTTTACATATTCATTATAAATAGACACAAAAAACGAAGCTTGATTCAAAAAAATATTCTATACAAAAAAATACTCTTATATATTGCTATATAAGAGTATTTATATTCTTTAAACCTCGATGTAAAGTTTAACTTACATCATAAATCAGATTGTCACTTATCCCGCTTTTCTTGATGCCGTCTTGCGCTCGTGTTCTTTCAGATGTTTCTTGCGGATACGAATTGATTTTGGAGTAACTTCAACCAATTCATCATCATCAATAAATTCCAGTGCCTGTTCCAATGTCATTCTGATTGGTGTAGTCAGAACTATATTTTCATCTGTGCCGGAAGCACGAACGTTGGTTAATTGTTTGCCTTTTAACGCATTCACAACCAGATCGTTATCACGCGAATGGATTCCAACAACCATGCCTTCATAAATTTCTTCAGCATGACCAAGAAATAATTTTCCGCGTTCTTGCAACGTAAATAAAGAATAGCCTGCTGCTTTACCTTGTCCATTAGAAATAAGAACACCATTTTTACGTTGGCCAATACCAGTAGATTGGTAGGGACCATAATGATCAAACACGTTGTACAATAAACCTGTGCCGGAAGTTAATGTTAAAAAATCAGTACGAAAACCAATTAAACCTCGTGCCGGAATAACATATTCCAATCGTACCCTGCCCTTACCATCCGGCTGCATATTCTTTAAATCGCCGCGACGTTCACCGAGTTTTTCCATTACCGAACCTTGATGTTCAGCTTCGATATCGACCGTAAGCTGTTCGTAGGGTTCTTCTTTATGATCACCTACTTCATGAACAATAACTTGAGGACGTCCCACAGCAAGTTCATAACCTTCGCGACGCATGGTTTCAATCAAAACAGATAAATGCAGTTCACCACGACCGGAAACGCGATATTTATCCGCGTCTTCTGTAGTTTCTACTCTTAAGGCAACGTTATGTTTTAATTCCTGTTGCAAACGATCCCAAATATTACGACTCGTGACATACTTGCCTTCTTTGCCTGCGAAAGGCGAAGTGTTTGGTTGAAATGTCATGCTGATAGTCGGCTCATCTACCGTTAGTGCAGGTAGAGCTTCAATTGTTTCCTGATCACAAATCGTTTCCGAAATACTCAGTGGGTCGAGACCCGCAATCGCAACAATATCTCCAGCCGAAGCAGATTTTACTTCAATACGATCTAAGCCGAGAAAACTGTAAACCTGTGATATTTTGCCTTTTCGCGATTTGCCTTCATCATTAATAACGCTAATTGGCATTCCTGTTTTAATAGTGCCGCGCTTGATTCGGCCTATACCAATAATACCAACGTAACTATTGTAATCGAGTGTAGAAACCTGCATCTGCAATGGCCCTTCTTCGTCATCGTCGGGGGCTGATACATGATTTATAATAGTTTCAAATAATGGTGTCATGTCACCTTCGCGAATTTCTTCTTCAAGTCCGGCATAACCGCCAAGTGCAGACGCATAAACAACAGGAAAATCGAGTTGTTCGTCAGTTGCACCCAATTTATCGAACAGTTCAAACGTTTGATCCAAGACCCAATGTGCTCGAGAACCATCACGATCAATTTTATTAATAACAACGATTGGTTTAAAACCCATGGCAAAGGCTTTTTGAGTAACGAAGCGAGTTTGCGGCATCGGGCCATCAACAGCATCAACCAGTAACAACACAGAATCGACCATTGATAATACACGTTCAACTTCACCACCAAAATCAGCATGTCCCGGCGTATCAACAATATTGATATGGTAATCATTCCAACTAATCGCTGTATTTTTCGAAGTAATGGTAATACCGCGTTCTTTTTCCAGTTCATTGGAATCCATCAAGCGCTCGGCAGGAGCAGCGCGAGAATCTAGCGTACCAGATTGCTCTAATAGTTTATCAACCAGGGTTGTTTTTCCATGGTCAACGTGGGCGATAATCGCGATATTACGAAGTTTCTGAGTCACTTTTGGAGGCGCCTTGAGGAAAAAGCGGGCATTATACATAGAGATTCTGGAAAGTAGATGGATTTCTACGGTTTCATTGATAAATTAAGCTGTTTTTCATCGTAATCGAGCTCACGACTGAAAACTGAATCAAGAATAAAAGAATAATTTCAAATGAATTCAAATACATATAAGGCTTTTTTCCATACGACTCGAATAAAAATACTCCTTCTATTAATTTACTTCATCAGCGTGAATCTATTGGCAGGCTATGCTGCCGTTTTGATGAAATTCCCGTCATTATGGGGCAACAGCAAAGTATTTGGCGAATATGCCATACCTATATTCATGACATGGGGAATGGCTCATTGGCCATCCCTTATTGTAATTGGAATTTCTTTATTCTTTGTTTCTGGATGGAATGCAATACAGATTCAACGTTTCAGAGTTATCTGTTTGAGCTTGTTACTTGTTTTAATCTACGGTGTTATTGAAAAAATTCCCTTTGTATTATTTCCAGCCGTTGATCTGTTAGTTGGATTCTTTTTTAGTCTTATCATAGTTCCACCGAGCTATAAGGAAAATCCAAAACTAACAATCAGCCTTTTAATATTTTTATCAGTTGTTTTAATCAGTAGTTCTTATTATTTGTATTCCAAATGGCAACATCGGACACCTGAAATTAAAGAATCAAACTTAATGAACGGGTTATTCGAACTAAAGAAGGTTGAAGTTAATAAAAATTATAAAGAACTGATCTTCACAATAGAATTAACACAATTTATTTCACAAAATGATGTTTGTCGTATTGCTACTGAGATGAGTAATACTCTTTTTAAAAAGTATTCTTTTGATAAACAATATAAACGAATTGTACAGATAATTTTTAACCAAAATCAATCTGAAAGTATTGTTACTCCCTATCATCTTGGTCTGCTTGAACAGTACAAAGAAAATGGAGAAATGCAGGTAGGTTGCTATTTAATGTATAAATAGTTTATTCCAGTTTAAGCCAATTAATCTCAAATGCTGTAGCTTCACCTAGAACAACTTGTTTTAATTTTTCTGGTTGTTTTGCTTTACTATCAGAAATAGCAATACGTCCTGCCATGACCTCTGCTTTTTTTTGTGGGTGCAGTGGCGCTTGCTCTGGATAAGCATAACCGATGGGATATAAGGGTTTATTCGTTTTTGGATCGTACTTATCGGTTGCGCCAACAGTATGTAATAGCTCATGCGCAATAATGACATGATTTTCTTTTTTCATTTTTTCACTGGCAAAAGCATTTACTATTCCAATTAATCCTTTTTGCAAACCTAAAGAATGTGCCACTGTTTTTGTTTCTTCCGGATCAAAATATAAGACAAATATTTGTACATCTTCTGGATAAGGATAATTATCATTTTGCCAAGCCCAGTAACGTAGTTTTAGACTCCAAAGCATAATTGATAATTGAGATCCTCCATCTGGTGGTAACGGTGGCTTTTCTTTTAACTCTCCGGCAAAAGAAACGTCAACAGGTTTCTTTAGAAGCAAGTTATACCTTATAGCTTCGTGCTGAAAAAACTCTTCAATATTATTGAAATCAGTTTTTTCAATTTTATTTATATAATTTTGCGTTGCTTCTCTTCCATCAGCATTGATTGCATAAACAACGACATTTAATGATTTATCCCAATCAGTTGATCTGGCTTTACTTAACCAACCACCGACAGCCACCATTAATAAGATGTATAAAAGAATCAGTATCCTTACTTTTTTAAACATGAGTACTATCTTTTATTTCAGATAATCATTCAGTAACAAATTAACGCTATAACGTACTCCAAAACCTATTGTGTCTGTAGGGATATGGGCTAAGCCACCTTTTTTATTACTACTGGATAAGTCCATATGTACCCAAGGCGTATCATTTTTAACAAAGCGCTGTAAGAAACGCGATGCAAGAATATGATCAACACCACTTTCCTGCGAACATTGTTTTACATC
>JBFIIJ010000099.1:0-7710 GCA_041601315.1 Gammaproteobacteria bacterium | reverse complement strand
TATTCTCGTTGCTAATAGCGAAGGTCAGTTAAGTGGTGATGTCAGACCACTTGTTCGTTTAAATGTGAACATCATTGTTGAAGAAGATGGCAAAATAGAAAAAGGAGGTTCTGGTGGTGGTGGTCGTTTTGGCTATGAATATTTTTTAAATGATGGCATGGCCATGTCTTATGTTGATGAAGCATTAGAGCAAGCCTTGATTAATCTTAAGTCAGATGCGGCACCTGCAGGCACGATGTCTGTTGTATTAGGTCCCGGATGGCCTGGAATTTTATTACATGAAGCGATAGGTCATGGACTCGAAGGTGACTTTAATCGCAAAGAAACATCCGCTTTCTCAGGACGCATCGGTGAACGCGTTGCATCAGAAGGCGTTACTGTTGTTGATGACGGTACAATAGAAAATCGCCGCGGTTCATTAAACGTTGATGATGAAGGCACACCGACATCTTCAACTACATTAATCGAACGAGGTATATTAAAAGGTTATATGCAGGATAAACATAATGCGCGATTGATGGGTGTTGCACCAACAGGTAATGGTCGCCGTGAATCCTATGCGCATTTACCCATGCCCAGAATGACCAATACTTACATGCTTGGCGGAGAATATGACCCGGAAGAAATTATCGCTTCCGTTGATAAAGGAATTTATGCCGTACAATTTGGCGGCGGACAAGTTGATATTACCAATGGCAAATTTGTTTTTAGTGCCAGTCAGGCTTATAAAATCGAAAAAGGAAAAATCACTACACCAATTAAAGGCGCAACCATTATTGGCAACGGCCCTGATGTATTAACCCGAGTTAACATGGTGGGTAATGATATGGCTCTGGATTCAGGTATTGGTACCTGCGGCAAAGATGGTCAATCTGTCCCTGTTGGCGTAGGTCAACCGACGATACGGATTGACGATATTACTGTTGGTGGCACCAGCGTTTAGTCGTTGATATTAATCAAGCTCGGATAAAGATTGTCGAGTCCAGCTCATAGCATCCCGGTAAATTTGATAAAGTCTATCCTGACTAATATTGGGAAATGTAATTCCATCCCAAAGGCATTGTTCACAACAAATACTACACCACAGGGCCTTGCCCATATCTCCCTCTCTATCGAGTAATGCCCTGTTTAAGTTTTCGTCCAATGGCATTTTTTTCAAAATGTCAGTCAAAGACTGATCAAGTACTGCATCCAAAATAGAAAACAGCCCAACAATGAAATAGGAATCTTTTTCTGGCAAGCCGCATTCTTCAGCAATGAATTCGCACATCTTTGCCCTTACCAGACCTACCTGAATTAGCTCAGATGATTTATTTTTATTTCCAGACATTGCTAGCAAACACACCCAATTCTTCAAACGTTGAATACCTAAATAAACAACAGCCTGTTTAATAGAATTCATTTTATTTTTTAAGCCGAAGGCAGCTGAATTAACACATCGGAATAATTTATAACTTAAAGAAACATCCTGAGAAATTAAATTCTCTATTTCACTAACTTCTAAATCGGGTTTTTGTATTTGTGCAAGGAGTTGAAGTAATGAAATACTGGCTGAAGATAAAGCTTGTTGACTAATTACTTCAGGCTTGGAAAAAAAATATCCCTGAAAATAATCAAAGCCTTCCTGCTTAAGTTGATTGTATTCGTCCTGTGTTTCAACTTTTTCTGCAAGCAGCTTTAGTTTTCTCCCTTCAAACTTTTCAATCTGATTTTTAATTTCTTCGATGCTATGTTCCATCACATCGAACTTAATAATATGCGCGAGCTCAATTAGCGGCACCCATTCCTCAGAAAAGGTAAAGTCATCCAGAGCAATTATATAACCTGCATCGACAAGTCTTTTTACTCCGGCAATAAGTTCATCATCAACTTCAACCGTTTCCAATATTTCAATAACAACTCTATCTGCAGGCAATAACTCAGCAATACCATTAATTAACAGTTCTTTAGTGAAATTAATATAGGCAGGATTAGCGCCAATAATATCATCCAGACCAATTTCCATTAGCGCATTATTGATCACCTGAGATGTCGCATGCTCACCATCGCTACCATCAAACGCATCAACATTTCCTGAACGAAACAGCAATTCATACCCGGCAACCTTAAGGTTCGAGTCAAATATAGGTTGTCGGCCAATAAATATATGAGGTTTATCTTCTATGATATTTTCATGCAAAGCTTGCATTAAAAAATCCTGTTTAGTTAATAATATTCTTGAGCAAGTACTTGGTTTTCTCCTAATTCTTATACTATCGGGATAAATCTATAATTCTTTACCTTTATTTCAGAACAAAAAAAAAGGGTATCTGAAGATACCCTTTTAAAATTAACGAGTTAGTTAGATTATTGAGCTTCGATATAGAGAAAGCTCAAACCACCTGAAGCACCCAGTCCAGTACTGGTTTCCAATGCTAAAGGTTGTAAGCTAAAGCTATCGTTACTTCCGCCAACTAATGCTTTTGCGCCTAAACCAACGCCAGCAGCGGCATTTAATTCTGCTCCAACATATTTACCCGATAGCGCATGGCTTCCCGCGCTTACATCGTTACTCGTTGCAAAAACGGCAAAATGCATTTTTTCATCGGTTTTAAAGCTTAAATCTAAACCAAGACCAATTCCGGTCTCCCCTTTATATTTTTCAATAGTGCCTGCATTATCGAATTCACAAACAACATCGGCAGTTGAACGGATAATTAGATTAACGCGCGAACCAGGAACAACGGTACATTTAAGCACCCCTAGTTGAACACCATGTGAATCTGCCATTGCTGATTGGCTACAAGCTATAATAATAGCGACGCAAAACAGGTGAGAAATTTTTTTGATTGTTTTATTCATACTTTATTTTTCCTTAATTTGAAGTTCCAGAACCTGACCAGTATATAAATTAAATGTCAGTCTTTACAGTGGTGAATTTCACACTTTTGAAAAAAGTTTCTCAATTTTTCAATCCAAACCACGCAACAATGACACCAACTGAACTTAGTATAGCTGCGAAAATGAAAGTTTCCATAGATCCAACATAATCCCATAGATAACCACTGATTAAACTACCCAGTGCTATGCCAGCACCAAAGCTGATACTACTATAAAGAGCTTGACCTCTCCCCTGGTGTGTACCCTTAAACTCTTTGTGAATATATTGGATCGCTACAGCATGATAAACGCCAAACGTTGCAGCGTGAAGACATTGGGCAAATAATAAAATAGCAACATTATCAACAAACCATGCGATCAGTAACCATCTTAGCGTTGCTAGTATCAGGGTCAGTATCATTAACAGTCTCAATCCAAATCGACTAATGACACGGTGAATAAAGACAAAGATGATGACTTCAGCGATTGCGCCTACCGCCCAGGTTGTTCCAATAAAACTATTTGAATAATTATGTTCTTCAAGATAGATAGAAAAAAAAGTGTAATAAGAACCATGGCTCGCCTGAATCAAAATACAGACGACCATCAATGACACTACATGTGGTCTATACAAGATCGAAAGAAAACTTGTTCCATTAGATTTATCATTTTCAATCGGTATTTCAGAAATGAATAAGGTATGCACCCAAACCAGCACCATCGAAACAATGAGTATGGGTAATAAATATTTAATGGGTTGATGGTCAAAAAACTTTCCCAGCACCAAAACAGCCAATATAAAACTGATCGAACCCCATATTCTAATTACCGTATAGCTATCACTCTTTTCACCCAAATGGGATAAGGTTGCAGCTTCGACCTGGGGTAGCGCTGCACTCCAAAAGATGGAGAATAGAAAAAGGATAATAAATAGTGCCCAGAAATCCTGATAGAACAACACCAACGAAAATGAAATAGCAGATAGCAATGAGTTTAAACGGACAACGTGCATTCGTTTACCCGTATGGTCAACTACCCAACCCCAGATAAACGATGAAAATATTTTTGTAGCAACGACTACAGCAGACAAAATACCAATTTCCTCTGCTGACATATTGATCGACTTAAGATATAGCGACCAATATGGCATAAAGCCACCAATCGTTATAAAAAACAGAAAGTAGTATCCGGACAGTCGCCAGTAAGGCAAGCCGTCGACTTTAATCATGGTTATTTTTTACTTGCAGGTATGACAGGAGTAATAGATTGAACATCGGCATTCTGACCACGATGGCGCAGCACATGATCCATTAAGACTAATGCCAACATCGCTTCTGCAATTGGTGTTGCACGAATACCGACACACGGATCATGACGACCCTTAGTGACAACTTCAGTAGCCTGACCAGTTTTATCTACCGTATCTCCCGGTAAACGAATACTCGATGTCGGTTTAAATGCCGTACTCACTAATATATCTTGCCCTGAAGAAATACCACCTAAAATACCGCCGGCATTATTACCAACAAAACCCTCTGGTGTCATTTCATCTCGATGTACAGTGCCTTTTTGTTCTACTGATCCAAACCCGGCACCAATCTCAACCGCTTTTGCTGCATTAATACCCATCATTGCCTTAGCAATATCCGCATCCAGTCGATCAAAAATCGGTTCGCCTAAACCAACCGGTACATTTTCGGCAACGACGTTAATACGCGCTCCAATAGATTCGCCTTCTTTACGCAGCGCATCCATATAATCATCTAATTCAGAAACACGATCCGCATCAGGACAAAAGAAAGCATTGTTTTCTACTTCATCCCAATTTTTATGTTCAATTTTTATTGGGCCAATTTGCGAAAGATAACCTCGAATGACAATGCCAAATTTTTCTTTTAAATACTTCTTCGCTATCGCGCCCGCAGCAACACGCATACAGGTCTCGCGAGCAGAGGCTCGACCACCACCACGATGATCCCGTATACCGTATTTTTGCTGATAGGTATAATCGGCATGACCAGGGCGGAACATTTCCTGAATATTCCCATAGTCTTTTGATTTTTGATCTTCGTTCTCTATCAATAAACCTATAGGCGTACCGGTTGTCACACCTTCAAACACACCAGACATGATTTTTACTGTATCGGACTCTTTGCGTTGAGTAACATGACGTGATTGTCCGGGCTTACGACGATCCAGATCGTGTTGCATATCGGCTTCAGTTAACGCCATCCCCGGAGGGCAGCCATCAACAATGCACACGTATCCCGGACCATGACTTTCGCCGGCACTAGTAACTGTAAATAATTTTCCGAATGTATTTCCTGACATGGCGCGCTATTGTATACGGGAACGACCATGCCGTACATGGTTGAACTCTATCGACTTATACTGTTCCAATAGATGACTATTAAACGACAAAGACCATTAATCAGTGTTTTAATCGATATTAAGATGATACGAATAATCCTAATCTCTCTTTTTTTAATGCTGCCTTTATCTATAAAGGCGGATGCCTTGAGCATAAGTCTGGTAAATCTCGCTGGTGAAGATGAAGCATTAAACAATCACATAGGCAAAGGACAATGGGTTGTCGTCAATACCTGGAGTCCGACATGCAGCGCATGTGTAATTGAATTACCTCAAATCAGAAAATTCATAGAGCGGAATCCGGACGTCCCTATGTTAGGAGTCACTTTGGATTTTCCCAGTTTTGGATATGGTAAGATGGATATCCTGCAAGAATTTATAAAAAAAGAACCGCTCGATTACCCTCTGTTTCTCGCTGATATCGAACAAGCATCAGAAGTCATCGGACGATGGTTAGTTGGAATTCCCTCTATGACTATCTTTCATCCAGATGGAAGACCTTTAGTGACTTGGCCGGGAGTGGTTGAGATTGATGAAATAGAAAAATTTATTAAGGATTACAAAGACCGGTCCGATATATTAACTGAAGGGTTTGATTAATACTGATTATTAACTAGCCTTAAAAAGATAAGGAATATAGATAATGTACTTTGAAAAAAGGTAGTTGAATGAAAAAACCTGCATTACCAAAAAATGAGAAAACTCGTCTCCATACTCTTCATTCTCTTGATATCCTGGATACACCTGCAGAAGAACGTTTTGATCGATTAACTCGTCTAGCTCAACGAATGTTTGAAACTCCTATCGCGCTTGTTAGTCTTGTCGATGAAAACCGTCAATGGTTTAAATCATGTATTGGTCTTGATGTAAGAGAAACTCCACGAGATATCTCATTGTGTGGACACGCCATACTCGGTGAAGATGTATTTATGGTTCCGGATGCGACAAAAGATGAACGTTTTGCTGACAACCCATTGATATTAAGCGGCCCCAAACTTCGTTTTTATGCTGGATGCCCCATGAAGTATATGGACGGTAGTAAATTAGGAACACTATGTATTATTGATACAGAACCAAGAGTATTAACTGATAAAGATCTCGGCTTATTAAAAGATCTTACAGAATTGGCAGAAAGTGAATTAGCCGCGATTCAAATGGCCAAACTGGATGATCTAACTAAAATACCAAATAGAAGAGGCTTTATCTCACTTGCACAAAACAGTCTGAATCTATGCGCTAGAAAGAAGATCCCGACATCAATAGTCTTTTTTGATTTAAACGGATTCAAGTTAATCAACGATAAATATGGACATACCGAAGGTGATGCGGCATTAACTATCTTTGCAAATCATATGATAACGACATTTCGAGAATCGGATGTTATTGCACGACTGGGTGGTGATGAGTTCGTCGCGTTATTAACAGATGCGACTCATGAAATTGCTAATGACATTGTTATGCGATTACAACAGTCCGTAGAAAAGTATAATCGAAGTGCGAGTCGTGGATATGATATTTTATTCAGTGCTGGAATTGTAAGTGTCGATTATGAAAATGACTATTCAATTGGGATGCTTTTGAAAAAATCAGATTCCATGATGTATGAAAGAAAACATGAAAGCCCTTAAATAAATTATAAATTACATTATTTATTTAGCACTTTCCCCTTCGTAAACATTTTTAAAGCCGTCTTCATTCGGCATTTTTACTTTCGGTAACGTCGATGTATTAATAACATCGTCCTTCGTAATCAAATTATTTAAATACAAAAGATAAGCTGTGACTGCATAGACTTCGTTAATAGTTAATGATCCCGGTGCGGTCATGGGCATGGAACGTCGAACAACATCAAATACGGTTGTTGCATACGGCCAATACGATCCAATTGTTTGTTCAGGATATTCATCTGTTAATTTATTTTGTGCGCCAGCTAACTGATCAGCACTTGCTCCTAATCCATTTTTACCGTGACAAGCGATGCATTTTTGTTCATAGATCTTTTCGCCTTCAACAACATTACCTTCGCCTTCAGGTAAACCATCGCCATCTGGAAAAACACTGATATCCCATTTTGCAATTTCTTCTGGCGATACAGTATGACCAAGACGAGGACCGTCTTGTGCTGATTCAGCGGATAAAGGACTAATCCCAATCGCTATCAATACTAATGTTAGAATTGTCTTTTGCAGTTTCATCTTTGTCATAAACGTGTGATACGAAACCATCCGTATCAACTTGCCAGTTTGTTATTGCATTATAGTGAAAGAAACCATGACGCCCTCTTTCCTTTACTAATTGTTTTCGTTCCGGTTGAACATAACCTGTTTCATCTGTCGCTCTACTTTTTAATACGGCAAGTTTTCCATTCCAGTTCCATGGCAAACGAAAACGAGTTAATGCGCGATCTAATACTGGCTCTTGTAGTTCTGCATCAGCCCATGTTTTTCCACCATCAGCAGACACTTCAACTTTGCTAATCTT
>JBFIIJ010000098.1:0-7804 GCA_041601315.1 Gammaproteobacteria bacterium | reverse complement strand
ATGTAATCTGGTTGAATTGATGCCGAGGCTAAAAGAGAAGTAATTTACCGTTAATCTACTCTATTTCCAGACTTGGAATTTCAAAGTAAATTAAAAGCGTTCGTTGAAATAAATTGTCATTGTCATCACTGATCATAAAAAATCGATTATTTTTATGCCAGCTGATACCTTCAAAGTTTTCATTAAAACTACCGTATTCCGCTTGTAACTTCACTAACTTTTCTTGTTTTAGATTATTTTCTTCAAGTGTAAGCAAATGTATTACATTACTCATGCCTGCAAAAATACCGGGGAATATTCTTTCCAGTGCGATTATTTTATTGTTCGGCAATGTTGTTAAACCTACTAGTGAACCATAGTTTTCATTATCCGGTTTAAACAACCATTGTTTGTCATTTAAATTATGTAACGATAATAAATTATTATTTTTATCTAAAGGTCGTTCTGGTCCAGTAATGATATTAAAATCATTATGTAGTGTGATGGCTTCTAATGCTTTATTTGCACTTTGGTAATTTTTAATGTCAATTAGGTCATTGTTAATTGTTTCAGTAGAAATTAGTTTGCCTTCAATTGTGTAATGAACTACGCGGGGGATACGTTCGAAACTAACCAGTAATTCAGTGTCGTTATAGCGATTGTTATTTGAATTGATTAGAGCCAAACCTTCACTGTCGCTTGCTTTATATTTTAGCTCTTTCCCATTAGCATCCAAAAGTGGGTGGTAAGAAAGTAATTTAAGATCGATTAACTGGTTATTTTCAAAAACGGGTTTTGTATGAATAATAAAACCACGATCAGACAAAATAACTAAATTCTGTTGGTCTTGATCCCAGGCAATACCTGAGAATTCTATCAGTCGATGTGTTTTATCGGCATTCTGATTAAATTGAATCGCTCCTAATATTTTGAAGTTATTTTTCTCATAATTTTCCAGTTGAGCTGTGGATAAAGTAAGAGCATTGCCTATAGAGGGCTCTGCGGTAACAAAAGTGGTGCAGAATAGACATAAAATGAATAGTTTTTTTCTGTCACAAAACTTGAATAACATCATATAATATTGTGAATTAATTAAGAATTTATAGTCAAAGAAATAGGATATTACCTCAGTCTTCCGGAAAATAAGAACAATATGCTTAATAAAATAGCCTCTCTTTTTTTACTTCTATTAACTGTTCTTTCATCATCAGCCGTTGCTGGTGGAAGTATGCCACCGGCAATGGTTCAAGTTGAAGAAGCAATAAACGTCGAAATCGCACCATTTATCTGGGTATCCGGCACCGTTATTGGTCGTTTTGACTCAAAAATAGCAGCTGAAGTCTCCGGTGTTTTAAAAAGTGTGTTAGATGTTGGTGATCGACTCAATGAAAATGATGTGATTGCAAAAATTGATGATATGTCATACCAACTCGCATTGAATGAAATCAGTGCAGAAGTTAAACCTATTGAGACAATGGTTGAGTTTTATCGCAAAGAAGCGGAAAGACTGGAGAAGCTAGCCCAGCAAAATAATGCAGCGCGAAATCAGTTAGATCAAACACAAGCGAATCACGATGAAGCACTCGCTAAAATAAGAATCGTCAGAGCCAAGTTAGCAATGGCTAATGATGAGCTTAATAAAACTATTGTACGCGCACCATTTGCTGGTGTTGTGACTGAACGTTACAGAACGGCTGGGGAAAGAGTCGAAGCGGGCGACCAAATCGTTCGATTAATTAATACGGATAAAACAGAGGTTCAAGCTCGAATACCCCAAGGATCATTCCACTATGTAAATGTTGGAGACATATTGTCAATTAAAGGACCGTCTGGTGAAACTCAAGGAACAGTAAGAGCAGCAATTCCTGTCGGTGATGATGTTTCAAGATTGTATGAGATTCGCGTTGAATTCGATAAGCAAGGTTGGCAAGCGGGCACAGCCGTACAAGTTGCCAGTCCGGTTAATAAAAAACAAAATGTGATCGCAGTATCGCGAGATGCTCTGGTTATACGTCAGACGGGCATCGTTATTTACCGAATTAACAATGAAAATCAAGCAGAGTTAATTCCAGTAAAGACAGGTATTGCTAATGCAACACATATACAAGTTATCGGTGAAGTAAACGAGAATGATAAAATTGTGATTCGCGGAAATGAACGCTTACGACCCGGACAAGCAGTACAAATTATGAGTGGTTTAAATAATCAGTGAATATAACCCGTTCATGTCTGGATAATCCGGTAGCTTTACTTGTTGCGATTATTCTTTTACTGATATTTGGTTCTATCAGTCTTTCTCGCCTGCCTATTCAACTCACACCAGAATTAGAACAACCTGAAATAACGATCACAACTAATTGGCGAGCCGCTGCGCCAAACGAAGTCGAAGCAGAAATCGTTGAACCGCAGGAAGACGTATTGAGAGGTTTACCGGGTTTAACTGAAATTCGTGCTAATGCACATGAAGGACGAGGTGAAATAAATTTAACGTTCACTGTTGAGACCGATATGCGCAGAGCGTTGGTTGAAGTAATGAATCGTTTAAATCAGGTGCCGGATTATCCTGATGATGCGGATGAGCCTTCAATAAGTACAGTGGGACAGGATGCTCGTGCGATTGGCTGGTTTATTATAAAAACAGAAGAGGGCAATGATAGGCCAATTGAGACGTATAAAGATTTTGTTGAAGAAGTTGTGCAATCACGTTTTGAACGTATCCCCGGTGTTGCACGTTCTGAAATATATGGTGGTAGTGATAAAGAACTACGTATTACCTTTGATCCCTACAAAGTAGCTAACCTTGGTATACAACTCGACAAGGTAATGAAGTTGGCGGGTACCAGCAAAGATATATCGGCAGGTTTTGCTGATGTTGGTAAACGTGAATTTAGTATTCGGTTTGCCGGAAAATATGCGGCGTCCGATCTTGGCGAAATGATTCTGGAGTGGCGTGATGGCCGACCAATTTACTTAAGGGATGTTGCCGTTATAGAAGAACGTCTAACAGATAAAAACAGTTTTGTTTTAACTAAAGGAAGCAATTCAATTGCGATCAATGCACAACGCGAAACGGGTGTTAACGTACTTGAAGTTATGTCTGGGTTGCATAAAGCGTTAGATGAATTGAATGAAGGACCATTGAAACGTGCAAATTTAACCATTGAACAAGTTTATGATGAAACAGTTTATATTCATCGATCAATAGAAATGTTGCGCAGTAATCTTGCATTAGGTGTTGCGCTTGCAATCGTTGTGCTGTTTTTGTTTTTATTAAAATTTCCTGCAACGCTAGTTGTCGCAGCATCTATTCCTATTTGCTTAATTTCCAGCTTTAGTGTCATGGATTTAACCGGGCGTACTGTGAATATCATTTCGCTTGCCGGGCTTGCTTTTGCAGTGGGTATGGTACTTGATGCGTCAATTGTGGTACTTGAAAATATAGTTCGTCTTCGAGAAAAAGGATTGCCTGCGGAAGAGGCATCTACAAAAGGTACGAGTCAGGTATGGGGAGCATTAGTTGCATCGACAGCGACAACGATTGCTATATTTTTACCCATTGTTTTTCTTAGAGACGAAGTAGGGCAATTGTTTTCTGATCTTGCGATAACCATTACTGCTGCAATTGGATTGTCATTATTAACAGCAATCACTGTTGTACCAACAGCAGCGAAAATATTTTTGGCGCGTAAAACATTTGTCGATCCCTACAGGAACCTTTGGAAAGCAGGTTGTAAGGGTATTATGGCATTAACGAATACACCAATTCGTCGTGCATTATGGATATTAATCTTAATTTCGATTCCTATTGCAGTCATGTTCATTTTAAAACCCAAAGCGGATTATTTGCCTGACGGTAATCAGAATTTGGCATTCGCTTTTATATTGCCTCCACCCGGAGCTAATATTGAAACGATTGAAAAAGAAATGGGAGAAATTGTCGCGAGCCGCATGCAACCGCATATAGATGAAAAAGTTGAACCGTATATTAAACATTACTTTTTTGTTGCTTTTTCAAGGGGTGTTTTTATGGGTGCAAGAGCAAAAAATGATGAAGATATAGGTGAGCTTGTCCCATTAATTGACTCGGTCGTACAAGGGTTTCCTGATTCTATTGCGTTTGCAAAACAAGCTTCATTGTTTCGTGGTTTTGGTTCGGGTCGAACTATTGATATCAATATTCAGTCAAAGGATTTACCGGCATTAATGAATGCGGCGTTGAGTGCTTATATACCGATAGCTGGTCTTTATCCCAATACACGACCTCGGCCGGGACTTGAATTAGCACAACCTGAATTAAGATTAGTTCCGAATGAGCGACGTATATCTGAAGCTGGCTGGGATCGATCTATAGTTGCTGCCTTCGCTCAAACATTGGGTGATGGACGTTTTATTGGAGATTATTTTAACGGTGAAGAAACGCTGGATATTATTTTGCGAGCGAAACATTGGGATACACCGGAAGAACTGGAAAGTATTCCGGTAATGACGTCTCAAGCGGGTATACTTCCATTAAGTGAATTAGTTAATGTTCTACGTACAGCTGGACCGGAAGAAATAAGACGTATTAATCGAAGAAGAACGGTAACACTTGAAGTCTCTCCTCCGACGACAGTTTCTCTTGAAGAAGCGTTGAATATTATAAAAACGGATATAGAACCACAAATACTGGCTCAGTTACCGGAAGATGGTGATATTCAGTATGGAGGAACGGCGGACAAATTGACTACGGCTTTAGATAATATGCTGGGAAGTTTTATTTTAGCCATCGTCATTTTATATTTATTAATGAGTGCAATGTTCCGTTCGTTTAAAGATAGTTTGTTGGTTATGCTTTCGATACCTCTTGCTACGTTTGGCGGTGTTTTGGCATTGTATGTAATAAATCTGGTCAGTTTTCAACCTATGGATTTGTTAACGATGATCGGTTTTATTATTTTGCTAGGATTAGTAGTTAACAATGCTATTTTATTAGTACATCAGGCACGCGTTGCTGAAAGAGAAGGGCATTCAAGAAAGGATTCAGTAGAGGAAGCGGTCTTGCTTAGGTTACGACCAATTATGATGAGCACCTTAACCAGTATTTTCGGAATGTTGCCTTTATTATTAATTCCTGGAGCAGGAACAGAATTATACCGAGGTTTAGCTGGTGTAATTGTAGGAGGAATGATGGTGAGTACTTTTTTTACTTTAATTTTATTACCTAGTTTGTTGCGTATCGGTGAGTCTAAAAGACTCGGAATCAGTTAATTTATTATTAGGTACAAGTTCGCAATTAATGATTTTTTTATTGCAGCCGATTACATTTTTGTGAAAATATATGAAATATAGAAAACAGTTATTACATTATGAAAACAACCATTAAATTTATTGCTTTAATATTATTTTGCCTGGGCAGTACATCGAATGCTTATGCCACTCGATATGAATTAAGTAATACGGGTGATACGGTCATTGGCGAAATTAGTAGCGTCATTTCCGATGAACGCGATACGTTACTTGATATAGCGCGTCGTCATGGTTTTGGTTATCAGGATATGAAATTGGTTAATCCTGATGTGGATACCTGGTTGCCGGGTGAAGGGAAAAAGATAATGTTGCCCGCGCAATTTATATTACCAGTAGCACCAAAAGAAGGGATTGTTCTTAATGTCCCTGAAATGCGACTTTACTATTACTTACCAAAACAAGCAGGAAAACCACAAGAGGTACTTACTTATCCTCTTGGTGTGGGGCGTGAAGGCTGGCATACGCCCTATATGAAAACATATATTGCTGAAAAAAAAGTAAATCCAAATTGGTATCCACCCGAATCAATCAGAAAAGAGCACGAAGAGAAGGGAGACCCGCTTCCGAAAATAGTGATGTCTGGTCCGGATAATCCATTAGGTTATTTTGCTATGCGTTTAGGAAGGCCAGATTATTTGATTCATGGTACGAACAAACCGTACGGATTAGGGATGCGTGTCAGTCATGGGTGTATACGTCTATACCCCGAAGATATTGAAGCGTTATTTGCCGAAGTTTCTCTTAAAACACCGGTTAATATAATCAATCAGCCATATAAAATTGGCGTAAAAGATAATGTGATCTATCTAGAGGCTCATCCATTTCTTGATGAAGATACAGAAAGATTTGAAAATAACCTGACGAGTGTCGTCGCTTTGATCGTCGAAGTTTCAAATGAAAAGGATTATGAGCTTGATTGGTCTGCAGCTTATGAAGAGATAAATAATCCGAGTGGTTTACCAGTCGCAATTGGGATGTATATACCTAAAGCACAGAAAGCACAGACAAAAATTGCCGAAAAAGCGACTGATAACTTTCAGGTAAAAGTATCTGAGAGCTTAACTGATGGACTTGAGAACAAAGTAGCTAAAAAATTAAGAAAAGAACTTTCTCAGGCTGAAAAAGTTAATTTGGAATTACGTCTAGATTCCGATCTTGGTAATTAACGAACACATATTTTGCAGATATAAAAAAGCCCTGATAAATCAGGGCTTTTCTTTTTAAACTAATAAAATATTATTAATTCTTATTTCATCATTGATTTTTCGAACATACGATCAAGCTTTTGAGAATTTTGATTACAACATTCTAATGCCGCATCTGCTGTAGATTGAGCTTGTGTAGCATTATAAGCAGCTTCAGATGCGATTCCGTGACTAATTGAAGCCAGGTTGTAAGCGTCTGTTGCTTTCGCCATTGCTGCTGCAGCGGCTGATTTCGCTTCTTCGATTTGAGTCATGTCCGCACAACCACCCAGCATAGCAAGTGATAGCGCAAGAACAGAAACTTTAATAATTTTAGACATAGTTTGTTCTCCAGTTAAACTAAATAAGCTTTTTGCTGAGGTTACCCCTCAGTTCTCCAGTTATGGTAGCGCAATAATGACCTATTTCAGAGTGTTAATCAATTTTTATGCATAAAAATATGATTAAATTAACGAAATCTAACTTCTCAGACTAGACAAGTAAGTTATTCATTGTGTTCGACTTATGATTTTAACGACCGACCGCCGTGCCAGAGGTTTTCATACGTTTGTCATAGTGGTCAAATGTGAAACTCACCAGTGCTGTTTCAAGGCCGGACATTGGATTATCGGCACAATATTCGTTTAACCATTCGACAATTTCATTTTCGTTCATTTTTCCTGCAATGCTATAAGTTTTTTCCGTAAAGATGTTATAGGCAGTCAGAAAACCTTTTATGTAGTGTTTATATTTATCAAAATCATCGCCGCCGACTTGTTGAGTGAACCCAAAGCAGGATTTTTTTCCTAACCCCCAAACGGCATAATTCCCATTGCTGTCTACGGCAACAGCTGTTGTTGATGTCAGCATCATCATGACCAATGCAATTATAAATGACTTCATTTTACTACCTCTTTTTTATATTAATTGTGATGCGCCTATCATCCAATGATGTGTGTAAGACCATCAATCAAGCGTTGAATTCCAATTTTTGATGTTTTTTCATCCAGCGCACCATAAGCGATACGTATGTAACATCCGTTATTCATGCCAAATGTTTCACCTGGAATGACGGCTACTTTATATTCTTTTATTAATCTCTCAACAAGCTGCATGCCGGTAAGTGCAGTTTTTAATTCTACCAGAAAATAAAATGCACCGGTGGTATTAGGGGTTGTACTAATATTATCGATGCTTTGCAGTGCAGCGAAGAGTTCATCACGAACAATATTAATTTGTTTCAAATGAGATAAAGTATAACTTTTTCCTTCTTGAATTGCTGCTATAGCGGCTTCTTGCGTAATTCGTGCTGGACATATCAAATTGGTATCCTGAACCTTCTTTACAGATAAGGT
>JBFIIJ010000097.1:0-7843 GCA_041601315.1 Gammaproteobacteria bacterium | reverse complement strand
TATTCTTTGCCAAATCTATACCTACTCGACTAAGTTTATACATGGTGGACTCCTTCTTTTCATTTCTGGAAAGTTACATTCCCAGTTTGGCACTTAGATGCCGGTTAAGGGAGGAGGAGTCCATCCCATTGCTTCTGGCCGGAAGCGGAAACTCGATAATTTTCCCTAAAACCCACATTTCACAACAATATCCTGCCGTTGTAACAAAACTGTCATAAAGCAATTCTAGAATGGCGCTCATGAATGATAATGAAAATATTGCTGAAGTAGCGCTGCCGGATTTTAACTCTAAATCAGCAAGTAATTACCGTAAATGGCGTCATGTTAAGGATGTAGCAACACGCTATTTGATGGCATTTGGCGGGATTGGTGTCATTGCCGCGATTGTGCTGATCGCGTTTTATTTATTGTATGTTGTTATTCCGATGTTCAAGTCGGCGCATATTGAATCTATAGCGACGTATTCTGTTCCTGAACCAGCTAATACAAATAGCAAGACATTAATTTATGCCATGGAAGAGCAGCGTGAAGTTGCGTTGCGTATCACTGATCAGGGTCAGGGCGTATTCTTTTCTACAGAAAACGGCCAGATACGTAAAACAATCGATTTTAATATTCCAGCCGATGTTTCGATTACTGCTGTATCCAGTGGCGACCCGACCGAAAGAATGGTGGGTTTGGGTTTATCGAATGGGTCGATCCTGTTTTTTCAACATGATTATACGGTCACGTATCCGAATGACATTCGCAAGATTACGCCTGATATTATTTTTCCGTTTGGTGATCAACCACTTCAGGTAATTGCAACGGGTGAGCCGATTAATCACTTGAGTGTTCAGTATGATGGTGAACAAGCAACAATAGCGGCGCATGATTCACGCGCACAAATAAATCTGGTTAATCTACTTAGAGAAGAATCTTTCTTAAGCGATGAAGTAGAAATTACTCGTGAAGACAGCGTGATGACAATCGATGCGGAAGAGATTGTTGATTTAAAGTTAGATATAGAACAACGAGAATTATATGTCGCTGATTTAGCTGGCAGCGTTTATTACTATGATATAAAAAATAAATCAGAGCCTCGTTTAGTACAAAAAGTAAAAGCTGTTGCAGATAATGTGCAGATTACTGTACTGGAATTTTTAGCCGGCGGTATTTCAATTTTAATTGGCGATTCCAGTGGCCAGATTGCTCAGTGGTTTCCAGTAAGAGATGCAGACAACAATTACACGCTGCAACATATAAGATCATTTAATAAACAAAAATCTCCCATCACAGCGATCGCCCCTGAATATTCACGTAAAGGTTTTATTGCTGTTGATGAAAGCGGAAAGATGGGTATTTATCATACAACGGCACATCGTACTGTCTTGCTTAAAAAAATTGATGAGCATGCATTAAATACACTCACTATTTCTCCGAGAGCGAATGCGGCTTTAATTGAAAATGATAAAGGCCAATTACAATTTTGGCATGTCAATAATGAACACCCTGAAATTTCTTTTAAATCAATCTGGGGAAAGGTCTGGTATGAAAGTCGGGATAAGCCTGAATACATCTGGCAATCATCCTCGGCAAGCAGTGACTTTGAACCTAAATTTAGTTTAACGCCACTGGCGTATGGAACATTTAAAGCGGCTTTTTATGCCATGCTATTTGCTATTCCGCTATCGATTCTGGGTGCGATGTACACGGCTTATTTTATGGCACCGAAGATGCGTCAGATTGTTAAGCCAACCATTGAAATCATGGAAGCATTACCCACTGTTATCCTTGGTTTTCTTGCAGGCCTTTGGTTAGCGCCTTTTGTTGAAACACATTTGCCCGGCATGTTTGTACTTATTATTTTTGTACCTTTAAGTATTGTTATCGCTGCCGCAGCATGGGAGTTCGTCCCTGATAACATTAAATACAGGGTGCCTGATGGATGGGAAGCGGCATTATTAATGCCCGTTATTATTCTTGCCACTGTTTTTTCTATTGGAATAAGTCAGCCGATCGAAAATCTGTTTTTTAGTGGTAACTTGCCATTATGGTTAAGTACTGAAATGGGAATCACCTATGACCAACGTAATTCAATGGTGGTTGGTTTTGCTATGGGCTTTGCGGTTATCCCAACAATATTTTCTATTAGTGAAGATGCCGTTTATAGCGTGCCTAAACACTTAACAACCGGATCGTTGGCACTAGGTGCAACATCATGGCAAACCATGGTGCGCGTTATTTTGTTAACAGCAAGTCCGGGTATTTTTTCAGCAGTGATGATTGGTTTAGGTCGAGCCGTTGGTGAAACAATGATTGTTGTTATGGCAACGGGTAATACGGCCATTATGGACATGAGTATCTTTGAAGGTTTTCGTGCCTTGTCGGCAAACATTGCGGTCGAGATGCCTGAAACAGAAGTTAATAGCACGCACTACAGAATATTATTTCTTGGTGCGCTGGTTTTATTTGCAGTGACATTCTTTTTTAACACAATTGCTGAAGTTGTTAGGCAGCGGTTACGTACTAAATACAGTTCTCTATAGGGTCGTCCTAAAATGAAAACAAAAATAAAAAGTTGGTTTGATTCAGGAACACCTTTTGTCTGGCTAAATGCTGGTGCGGTTTCTGTTTCTGTGATTATGGTTGTGGGCTTGATTGCCTTAATCGCTGTTCGTGGTCTGGGACATTTTTGGCCAGCTGATGTTGCTGTATTTGACTATTACGCAGAGCCTGACAGTGAAGTAGTTCAATTGATGGGTGAGATTGTTGATGAAGAAACTGTATCGCGTTCACGAGCAGGGAACCCTGGTTATGAAGGCGATACGATTACACGTGATTTATTGAAGACAGGTAACCGAGATGTTTCCGGTCTGGATTTTCGTTGGATACTAAATGCCGGTATAAAAAATGAAACCTTTCCTGAAGATGCCATGATCGTTGAACGACGTGAGTGGGGTAATTTTTATGGTTACCTTACCGAGTTAGAATTAAATGGTGAAAAGATTAGTTACAGTGACGCATCCTGGACTATTTTTCAGGATGCGATAGAAAAGAATAATGATGTGTTTGACGAAATTCGTCATATTGAAAAAGATTTGATTGGTGCTATTAACTACAAGATGGAACGTCTGCGTCTTAAAGAACGTGGTCTTGAGTTAAAAGGAAATAATACGCCGGAAAAATTAAAGGACTTGGTTCAACAACGCGATACCTTACAGATTGAATACAATAGTTATACTTCAGAGTTAGAAAAATTATACGGTGTATTAAATAGCTCCAGTTTTTCAGCTAAAACGGCAGGTGGTAAAGAAGTCAAAATTGGTTTCTCTAAAATTGTTCGCGCCTATCGACCGAATGCAATGAATTTGTTTGATAAATGTATTTTTTATGTTGAAAAGTTTTGGGAATTTTTATCAGACGATCCACGTGAAGCGAATACTGAAGGCGGTATTTTTCCTGCGATATTCGGTACTGTATTAATGGTGATGATCATGGCAATAATGGTAACGCCATTTGGTGTTATTGCTGCTGTGTATTTACGTGAGTATGCAACACAAGGTCCGATTACACGATTGATTAGAATTGCTGTGAATAATCTGGCAGGTGTGCCTTCTGTTGTTTACGGTGTATTCGGACTTGGTTTTTTTGTTTACTTTCTCGGTGGTTCTATTGATGAACTTTTTTTCCCGGAATCATTACCCGCACCGACATTTGGAACACCGGGGTTACTTTGGGCTTCATTAACTTTAGCTATCTTAACGGTGCCGGTTGTTATTGTTGCAACGGAAGAAGGTCTTTCGCGAGTGCCACGCGCTATTCGTGAAGGTAGTTTAGCTTTGGGTGCGACTAAAGCAGAAACCATGTGGCGCACCGTATTACCAATGACCGCTTCAGCAATGATTACGGGATTGATTCTTGCCGTTGCCAGAGCAGCCGGTGAAGTTGCGCCATTAATGTTAGTCGGCGTGGTTAAGTTAGCACCATCATTAGGTCTTGATGGAAATGCGCCTTTTTTACATCTGGACAGAAAGTTTATGCATTTAGGGTTTCATATTTATGATGTTGGTTTTCAAAGTCCGAATGTTGAGGCTGCACGACCGCTTGTGTATGCAACAGCATTGCTATTAGTAGTATTAATTATCATTTTAAACCTGACAGCTATACGGATTCGTAATAACCTTAGGGAGAAATACCGTGCAGCAGAACAAGCTTGATGAAAAAGATAACTATTTTGAGGAAGAACCTGTGAGCGAAACAAGTGTGACTACACCGACTCATTCGATTGATCTAGCGAGTATTGTGAAATCCAGTACTGAATCAAAGTTTGCCGATGAAAAGATCTGTATCGAAGTGAATAATTTCAACTTGTTTTATAGTGGGAAACAGGCGTTAAAAGACATTAGTCTAAAAATTCCGGAAAAAAAGGTGACTGCCTTTATTGGTCCTAGTGGTTGTGGCAAATCTACTCTGCTGCGTTGTTTTAATAGAATGAATGATTTGATCGATGGCGTAACGACCGAAGGTAGTATTACGCTTGATGAAAAAAATATCTTTGACAAAAACATCAATGTTGCTGATCTACGTCGTCGTGTTGGAATGGTGTTTCAAAAACCAAATCCTTTTCCAAAATCTATTTATGAAAATGTCGCCTACGGTTTGCGCATACAAGGAATAAGTGATCGACGAACGATTGATACCGTTGTTGAAAAATCATTAAGAGGTGCGGCACTTTGGGATGAAGTAAAAGATCGTCTTGATGATTTAGCAATGGGTTTATCTGGTGGACAACAACAACGACTTGTTATTGCACGCGCTATCGCTATTGAACCTGAGGTTATTCTTTTAGATGAACCTGCTTCCGCACTGGATCCTATTTCTACATTAAAGATAGAAGAATTAATTTATCAATTAAAAGATAAATTTACTATTGTTATAGTGACACACAACATGCAACAGGCAGCTCGTGTTTCCGACTATACAGCTTATCTGTATATGGGAGAGATGATTGAGTTTAATGATACTAGTACCTTGTTTACTAATCCGAATGAAAAGATGACTGAGGATTACATAACTGGACGTTACGGTTAATAAAGATTTATTGGAGAACAGGACATGAGTTACGGTGCACAACATATTTCTAAACAGTTTGATGATGAATTGGAAAATGTACGCGGTAAGGTTCTTGCGATGGGCGGACTTGTTGAGCAACAACTCAATAATGCTCTTAGATCCTTGATTGAAGGCGAGGTGGAATTAGCCGAGTTGGTAATTGAAACTGAAGTTCAGGTTAATACCTATGAAGTTACGATTGATCAGGAATGCACAAAAATTCTGGCCAGACGACAACCTGCCGCCAGTGATTTACGTTTAGTCATGGCAATTACAAAAACCATTACTGATTTGGAACGTGTTGGTGACGAGGCTGAGAAAGTTGCCAAGATGGCAATGGAGTTAACAGAAAAACATGGTCCGAAGTCTTATTACGTTGGAATTAATGCTATGGGTAATCTTGTTAGTCACATGTTGCATGATGCGCTTGACGCCTTTGCCAGAATGGATTCAAAACAAGCAGTGGCAGTTGCTGGTAAAGAGCCTGAATCAGATGATCAGTACAGTGCAATTTTGAGACAATTGATTACGTATATGATGGAAGATGCCAGAAACATTAGTGGCACACTGGATGCTATGTGGACTGCACGAGCATTAGAACGTATTGGTGATCATGCTCGTAATATTTGTGAAAATATTATTTACCTTGTTGAAGGTAAAGACGTGCGTCATTTCAGTATTGAACAAATGAAAGAAATTCTTGAGTCTGACTAATTCTTTACTATTTTAAATTTATGCTCTTAGCTAAATATTGTTTTTAATATAAAGAAAAAGATAATTGCCAATATCGCACCGGCCGGTAAGGTAATCATCCACGACATAAAGATCGAACCAATTACTCGCAGGTTTAATGCGGAAATACCTCGTGCAAAACCAACGCCGAGTACCGCACCTACAAGTGTGTGAGTAGTTGATATAGGTAATCCTGTGCCTGATGCAAGTACTACTGTAGTAGATGCAGCAAGATTACAACAAAAGCCACGACTTGGTGTTAAATCAGTAATACCTGATCCAACAGTTGCAATAACCTTGTGACCATAAGTGACAAGACCTATAACAATACCTACTGCGCCAAGTAGTAATATCCAGATAGACATTGCCGACTCCTGTGATATCTCGCCTGAATGTGATACGACACTGACGATAGCTGCGACAGGTCCAACAGCATTTGCGACGTCGTTAGAGCCGTGAGCAAATGCCATAGTGCAGGCGGTAAAGATCATTAATACACCAAATACCAGTTCAACATCATGGAACTGGTAAGAAAATTTAGTTTGCGGACTAAATGATAGTCTTCGAATTAGATATGAACCTATGATGGCACAAAGAATTCCAATGATAATACTGATGGCATAACATTCAGGTTTTGATAGATCCAGACCAATATGTTTTAAACCTTTAAACATAGTAACCAATGAGATCATGGCGCCTGTTAGAAAAATATAAAACGGTACATAGCGTTTAGCATTTTTCATGGGATCTGACGTATCTAGTATTAGTTTTTGTACACTACGAAACAGTGCATACGACAATGCGCCAGCAATTACCGGAGACACGACCCAACTTGCAGCGATTGATCCTACTTTGCCCCATTTCACTGCTTCTACACCAATTCCAACAGCAGCAAAACCGACAATAGCACCAACAATAGAATGCGTTGTTGATACGGGTAAACCGTACTTTGTTGCAACTAATAACCATATCCCCGCTGCCAGTAGAGCAGCCAGCATGCCGTAAACAAGTAATTCAGGTGAACCGGAAAGTAGATCGGCGTCAATAATACCTTTACGTATAGTAGAGGTAACTTGTCCGCCAGCTAAGAACGCACCAGAAAATTCAAAAATAGCAGCAATGATAACGGCGTTTCTAAGTGTAAGTGCCTTGGAGCCAACAGAGGTAGCCATTGCATTTGCTACATCATTTGCACCGATACCCCATGCCATAAATAGGCCAAAGCAGCCCGCCAATATGAGAAATATTGTTGTGTGTTCCATAGATCTATTTTATTTTTATTTTGCTAACATTAACTGTAGGCGGTTGCCTGTGCTCTGTGCCGAATCGGCAAGATCACCGGTCCACTCTATTATTTTATAAAGAAACATCACATCAATAGGAGATAGCTCTTTTTCAACTTTATAAAGTTCTGCTCGTAATGTAACTTGAATTACATCCGTTTCCTCTTCAATCGTATGTAATTCTTCAATCATTTTTTTAACACGAGTAGCTTCATCACCACGAAAGCCTGTTGCCACTAATTCATCCAATTCATTAATTGCAACTTGTGCTTGTCGTGTTGCGTCGATACAACGTTTAAGGAATTCCATATAGGCATTACCTATGCTTTCAGGTAGTGGCATTTTTCTGCCCAGCGTTAATCCGGAAATATCTTTGGCTTTGTTTGCGATTAGATCCTGCAGATCGAGGACTTCCAGAACATCTCTGCGATCAACCGGCATGAATAGACTGGATGGAATATTCATACGTAGGTCGTTTTTGATTACATCCGCTTCATTTTCAAGTTCTACCAGCTTTTCCTGAACTTTGGCGGCTTGATCCCAGTCATTACTCATGACGGATTCGAAGTATGGAATTAATTGTTCAACACATAAGACAACTTTATCGATGTGTTTTTGCAGAGGGGTAACAGGTGAACTGCCGAAAATTCGGGAAAAATAGTTGGATTGAGCCATTAAGAGTGCATCCTGAATATTTTTATTGATTTAACAAGTACAGAGTCTTTCATGAAGAT
>JBFIIJ010000096.1:0-7846 GCA_041601315.1 Gammaproteobacteria bacterium | reverse complement strand
TGGAGCTCATAACCGGATTTGAACCGGTGACCTCTTCCTTACCAAGGAAGTGCTCTACCGACTGAGCTATATGAGCAAAAACCCCGTTTTAGCAACTTCTCTAAGCAACTGATTTCACTACAAAACAGCCATCAGCAGCACACTATAAAATTCAATAAAAACGACTGTAAAATCATACAGTTTATATTCATTTTAATTTGGAGCGGGTGATGGGAATCGAACCCACACCATCAGCTTGGAAGGCTGAGGTTCTACCGTTGAACTACACCCGCCTCGTCTTTCACCACCCAGTTACTATCAATCTAATGTTGATAGGCTTACTCCATTCATTCTCAGTATTTTGGTGGAGGGGGTAGGATTCGAACCTACGAAGGCTGAGCCAACAGATTTACAGTCTGCCCTCGTTGACCGCTTGAGTACCCCTCCAAAATTCAGCCGGCTATTCTGTGATAATCACATACCGCTGTCAACAGATGATAACCATCAAAATTAGCCTGACCGAATAATATCTCCGCTTTGGGCATCTCTTATTTCTGTCGGCTTCATAGTATTGGCAATCCTGGCAGGTATTACATAATCGACCTCTGTTTGAAAATACGACCGAACTTCTTGACTAGTCTTGGCTGGCTCAGCTGCTTGAGGATTAGCACTAGTTGAAACAATCGGCCCTATTTTCTCACATATCGCTCTCACCACAGCATGAGAACTAACACGTACAGCCAATGTTTGATGCTCTCCTGTTAACCAGGAAGGCGTTGTTGGTTTAGCCGGAATTATCCAGGTAACGGGCCCAGGCCAGCTGTTCTTAATGGCCTGACTATTATTAACTTTGGAAAAATCTACGAATACGTTCAGTTGTTCAATATTTGCTGCCACCAAAATAAGCCCTTTGCTGACAGGCCTTTTTTTTAATTTTAAAATTCGATACACGGATTGTTCGAGCAACGGTAAACACCCAAGACCAAAGACGGCCTCTGTCGGATAAGCAATGATGCCCCCCATTTCACAAATGTGGGTAGCTCGCTTCAAATGCAGTGAAT
Organism: Gammaproteobacteria bacterium; assembly: GCA_041601315.1. GTDB lineage: Bacteria > Pseudomonadota > Gammaproteobacteria > Eutrophobiales > Eutrophobiaceae > UBA7359. Next base: position 6,806 of record JBFIIJ010000096.1, on the reverse strand, counting down.
TCATCTAAGTATTAAGAAAGCGGACTACTTCCCTATATTAATCCGTTTTCTTGGAAATTGTTTTTTTAGTCGCTTTTTTCTTAGTGACTTTTTTCTTACTAGTTGCCTTTTTACTGGTTGTTTTCTTGCTGGCCTTTTTTTTGCTCGATGTTTTTTTACTTTCTGCTTTTTTAGTAACTTTCTTACTTGCCTTCTTTTTGGCTTTTTTCTTGCCGCGTCGAGAAACTGGTGCCGCTTCGATCAAGGCAACACATTCTTCTAACGTTAAACTTGCAGGTTCCTTGTCTTTAGGAATTTTGGCATTCTTATTTCCATCAGTTACGTAAGGACCATAACGCCCATTCAGAACGGAAATACCTTCATTCTCAAATATCTTGATTTGTTTTTCAGCATCCGCTTTTTTCTTTTCAGCGATAAGTTCAAGTGCGCGTTCGAGTGTTACCGTATAGGGATCATCTTCTTTCGGCAAAGAAACAAATTTACTGGCATATCGGATATAAGGACCAAAACGACCAACGCTCGCCGCGACTTCTTCACCTTCTGCCGTTTCACCTAGTGTCCGAGGTAATTTAAAAAGCTCGAGTGCTTCTTCAAACGTAATGCTATCCAGTTTTTGTCCAGGACGTAGACCAGCAAACTTAGGTTTATCTTCATCATCCTTAGTACCTATTTGTGCATAAGGTCCATAACGACCAATACGAACTGAAACTTCCAATCCTGATTTTGGATGAACACCTAATACTCTCGCCTGTGCTACTTCACTTCGACTGACATTCTCTTCTATGTCTTCGACTTTTTTAATGAATGGCGTCCAGAAATCTTTTAATAATGGAATCCAGTCTTTCTCGCCTCGAGAAATTGCATCTAAATCATCTTCTAGTTTCGCCGTAAATTCATAATCAACATAACTACTAAAATGATCAGTCAGGAAGCCATTAACTATTTTACCCACGTCCGTTGGATGAAAACGCTTATTTTCTACTTCGACATATTCTCTATTTCTAAGCGTTGAAATAATATTGGCATAAGTTGAAGGTCGGCCTATGCCATACTCTTCAAGTGATTTTACCAAACTTGCTTCTGAATAACGTGGTGGTGGTTCTGTAAAATGTTGTTCATCACGAATTTGTACAAGCGTGACTTTCTCACCCTCTTCTAGTTGAGGTAACATTTTTTCGTCATCGTCGTCTTTAGAGTCATCCTTACCTTCAAGATAAACTTCCATAAAACCAGGGTCAGCAATAGCTGAACCATTGGCTCTGAATAAATTACCTTTGCCACATGACAAATCAACAGCGACAGTATCGATCGTCGCATGCTTCATTTGACAGGCCATCGCTCTTTTCCAGATTAATTCATAAAGTTTAAATTGATCATCAGTCAAACTACTTTTGATTTCCTGAGGCACTCGGGCAAATGATGTCGGTCGGATCGCTTCATGCGCTTCCTGAGCATTTTTAGATTTTGTTTTGAAAACTCTTGGCTCATCAGGCAATGCATTTTTACCATAACGTGAAGCAATAAAAGTTCGTGCTTCTTCAATTGCTTCGTTTGCCAGATTAACTGAATCTGTACGCATGTAGGTAATTAAACCAACTGCACCGTCACCAACATCAATTCCTTCATAGAGTTGTTGTGCTGTTCTCATTGCGCGTTGTGCAGTAAAACCTAATTTTCTAACCGCTTCTTGTTGCATGGTAGAAGTAATAAATGGCGCAGCAGGCTGACGTTTACGCTGCTTCTTCGTAACCGTTTCAATTAATAACTCACCCGCAGCGGCTTTTTCTAATTGTGATTTTACATCTGCTGCATGTTCTGTTTTTTCTATGCTGAATTGTTTGACTTTCTCATTATCAAACTGAGTCAGCTTACCTAAAAATTGACTGTTCTTGTGTTGCAGATCTGCTTCAATTGTCCAATATTCTCTAGGAATAAACGCTTCAATTTCTTTTTCACGTTCGGCAATCATCCTTAATGCAGGAGATTGAACACGTCCGGCGGAAAGTCCTCTTTGAATTTTTTTCCAAAGTAATGGCGACAAATTAAAACCGACAAGATAATCAAGTACACGGCGAGCTTGCTGCGCATCTATTAAATTAGACGCTAATTCTCTTGGATTTTTTATAGCCTCTTGTATTGCGCTTTTAGTCACTTCATGAAAAACGACTCTTTGTACTTTTTTGTCTTTCAAGCAATTTTTTTCTTTCAGCAATTCATATAAATGCCATGAAATAGCTTCGCCTTCTCGATCCGGATCAGTTGCAAGGTATAATGTATCCGCATTTTTTAATGCTTTTTTTATTGCTTCAACATGCTTGGCGTTTCTATCTATTGCTTCATACTTCATAGAAAAATCATTCTCAGGATCAACTGCACCAGTTTTTGGCAAAAGATCGCGGACATGACCATACGATGCTAAAACCTTGTAACCCTTACCTAGGTAACGTTCAAGTGTTTTACATTTAGCGGGAGACTCTACTACTACGACAGAACTACTCATATTAGGCAAACAATATCATTTTCTTAATTATGAAATAAAAATAAAAACCGGTATGTGATGCAAATATCAAATTCTAAAAATTGACTAATGAACTACAGCGCTAAGCTCATCCATTACGACATCTTCCATCCATGCAAATGCGGCTTCTTTCCCTGGTCGATTAAATAGAACCATTAATACAACCCATTTAAGTTGCTGTAATTCTATTAAATCTGTTTCGAGTGCCATTACTCTGTCAATCACAAGCTCTCGATCTTCTGAATCAAGCACGCCTGATTGTTCAAGAAATAATAAAAAACCTTTGCACTCGACATCAAGTCTCTCATTTTCAACATCGTTAAAGACTCTTACCGACATTGAGCGAAGTATATTGGTATCCAATTTGTCCTTTTGTGCAGCCAAACCTTCTAGCCAATCAATTGCTTTATCAACCTGTATATCAGCAAACCCAGCCTGTACTAACTGTGTTTTCAAATCTTGCTGATCTGGAGTTATCTCGATCTCTTCTTCGACATAATGGTCAAATAAATATATGAGTACATCTAAAACGGATTCTTTCATTAATTATTATCTCTAATGGCCAATCTCTATGAACAACGACAATACCTACCTCCCTGTTGAGATTCGATCATTCCTTGAAGTTCCAATATTAATAGCATGGAGGAAACTACTTCCGCCGTCAATCCTGATAACTTGACCAAATTATCAACCGACACAATATCATATGACATGCTTTCTAATAGTAACCTGTATTCAGGCTCCAAATTATCATATTCTTGCTTGCTAGATTTGGTCTTAGCTGATTTATTCAATACAATACTAGCGATAGGTGCTAATTCGTCAATAATATCATTTACTGTTTCGACCAATTTCGCTCCCTGCTTGATCAAACTATGCGTTCCCTTTGCAAGTGGGTTATGAATCGACCCGGGAATTGCAAATACATCTCTGCCTTGTTCTAAAGCGTAATTCGCAGTAATTAATGAACCACTTTTTTTTGCTGCTTCAACAACCAGCACTCCTGTACTCATACCACTAATAATGCGATTACGTTGAGGAAAATTGCCCGGAACAGGTTTAGTCTCAGGAGGATATTCCGAAATAAGTAAACCATCTTCGATTATTTCACCGGCAATTTTTTTGTGGCGTGCTGGATATATACCATTCAACCCATTGCCTAATACAGCTACTGTCGGGCAATTTACTTTAATTGCACCAAGGTGACTATGATAATCAATACCTAAAGCAAGACCGCTACATATAGTTAAACCTGCTTTAGATAATTCAGTAGCAAACTCTTCAGCTAATTTTCTGCCTCCTGTAGTCGGATTTCGACTTCCTACAATTGCAAAATGCAAATAACTCAATGCTTGTCGTTGTCCTATTGCGAATAGAATTGTTGGCGCAGAATAGATAGATTTTAATAACTCAGGATAATCATCATCTAAAATCGTGATTAAATGATGACGCGGTTTATTTAACCAATCTAGAATACTATTGATTCGTTTTTCGTCTGGATGAAACAGGGATTTAATTGAAGCTTCTTTTAACCCGAAGTTAATTAATTGTTGATTACTACACTCGAGAATATTCTGGGGAGTTTTAAATTCTAGTAATAATTTATTACAGGTACTCGTGCCAATGCCCTTGGCCAATACAACAGACAACCAATCTTTATAATTTTGTGCAACATCCACATCCATATGAACACTCTATACATCATTAACTACTCTAATAATTTTAAGAGCAGTTAGATTGCATCCTTGCAATGAATATATTAGATAACGTACGTCTCGCTAACGTTCTATAAGCTTCTTACTGTATCAAGCACATGCACTGGCCCTTGTGTTTCCATAACCAATGCATAACTTATTTTATTAAAGGTTCTGAAAACCATAACAACACCAACGTATTCCTCTGGTAAAGTTATGTCTTCAGACTTTGCTTGCTTGTTAGTTATATAGTCAAACGTGAATGCATCAACAATTTCACCAAATGCATCTGATATTTTACCTACCGTTCCACTAAGATCAGCTGGGCGCTCTGGTTTTTCTTTTTCAGGTTCTTGGATGTTAGGGCCTATTTTATCTTGTACGACATAACCACTTTGATAAATACCTAATACATTTCCCGCTTCAATTCCTTGTTCCTCTCCCAGATTTAATACAACAATCTGATATTGACCAATTTGAGAAACACCATCAACAACAGATAGAATATTACCTTCTACTTCTCTTATTGTTGAACCAGGATAAAACTCCGTACTGATATCTTGATCAGATTGAGGTATTAACCTATCTCCTACCAATATTTCACGATCAACAACCGTTACTAATGCAGAAGAAGGATCACCTTTCTTCTGTAGTGTCGCATCACCAACATATATGGCTTCATACCCTAAAATTTCATCTTTACTATCTTTGTCTTTCTTTGGATTTATATAAGCCGCGCCTTTACGATAAATCGAATATTGTGCAGAGTCAGAGTCTTCATCAATACCACGGATATATATTGTATTGCCTGTTGTCGCAATCAAATGTTCATCATAACTTGAAACCACGTATGGCCATTGATCCATTTCATTTTCATCAAGCACGACTGGCCGTTTTAGAAATTGTTGGATAGCATCAATAGGAATTGTTGGAATCGCTTTACTATTATCTAAACTTCGAACATTGGGAGAAAGTTTCACATTACGACCCGAAACCATTTCACCAGTACGATTAACGCTCAAGACTGGCTTCCCATCCTGATAACTTAACGAAACAACATCACCAGGATAAATCAAATGAGGATTTTCAATTTGTGGATTTACACTCCAAATTTCTGACCATCGCCAAGGCTGCTCAAGAAATCGAGCCGAAATATCCCAAAGTGTGTCTCCTTTAACAACGGTATACGTTTCAGGATGATCAGGATTAATGGTCAATTCATCCGCATTTACACTAATTGTCAGCAAAAAAACTGCACATGAAATTAGAATTTTATTCAGCATGTCTATTACCTTACGTGGGTTCCTTAATGTAGATTAGCAAAAAGTATAACAAAATGTTAGTCACTAAAGCATTTTATTGTGGTTTTACTGCAACAATTCAGTTTTCCTATATACTATCAGATAGTTATAACCATTTTTGGAGTGAATATTGCGATGGCAATACTCGAAGTTTTACATTTTCCCGACGAACGACTACGTAATAAAGCGAATCCCGTTGAAGATATAACTGAGAAAGTTAAAGAAATCGCAACAAATATGCTGGATACGATGTACGCTGAAAATGGCATCGGCTTAGCAGCAACTCAAGTCAATATCCAAAAAAGGATTGTTGTTATTGACCTTTCTGAAGATAAAAACGAACCATTAATATTAATTAACCCTGAAATCACCAAACTTGAAGGCAAAGAAACAATGCGTGAAGGATGTTTATCGGTACCTGATTATTTCGACACGGTAGAACGCGCAGAAAATATCGAATTTAACTACAAAACACTTAAAAATCAATTGGTTAAAACTAAAGCTGACGGATTGTTGGCTGTATGTGTCCAACACGAAATTGATCATCTTAATGGCAAATTATTTATCGATTATCTATCACCATTAAAACGTCAAAGGCTTAAAAAGAAAATTGAGAAGCTGGAAAAACAGGACACGAAAGCTTTGTGAGTGAGTCCAAATTAAGACTGGTATTTGCTGGAACACCTGAATTAGCACAAAAGGTACTCAAATCAATAATTGACGCAGGCGAACATACTGTTGAATTTGTCCTCACCCAACCCGATCGCCCTGCTGGTAGAGGCCGTAAAATTAAACAAAGCGAAGTCAAACTGTGCGCATTGGAAAATAATATCTCCGTTCACCAACCAACAGACTCCAATGAACTGGAATCAGATAGTCTAAGCAATTGTGATTTATTGTTAGTTGTCGCCTATGGTTTATTAATTACGCCTGAAGTCCTGGCAAAACCAAAATATGGCTGCATCAATATACATACTTCTTTATTACCACGCTGGCGTGGAGCCGCACCTATTCAACGAGCGATTGAAGCGGGAGATAAGGAAACAGGCATAACATTTATGCAAATGGATCGGGGACTAGATACTGGTCCAATATTAGAGCAAATAAATTGTCCAATTGGCGCTAATGAAACAGGTGGTGAATTACATGATCGTCTTGCAGAAATTAGTGCCAGTAATATTAACCAACTTTTAACAAAAATTGCCAAGAATGAATTAACTGCTGTAAAACAAGATGAATCAAAAAAAACGTACGCTAATAAAATTTCCAAACAAGAAGCTAAAATTGATTGGA
>JBFIIJ010000095.1:0-7927 GCA_041601315.1 Gammaproteobacteria bacterium | reverse complement strand
TTAATCGGAGTCAATTAAGTAAATTCAATGAGTTCGGAAAAAAATAAAACCGCAATACTAAGAGAAAAACTATCAAACTGGTTCAGAAGTCCGCTGGGCAAGCGTGTTTTTGCTCAGGAAGAGGAACAAATGCAGGAAATTTTACCAGACTTGTTTGGTTATTATATTTTGCAATATGGGTACTCAGGAGCATCAAACTATCTAAAAGCATCGCGTATTGCCGATAAAACGATACTTTTTCTTGATGAGACCGAAATAAATAAAAGTTTAAAAGCAATCCAGACCAGCGCAGAAGAACTACCGGTTGCAACAGACAGTATTGATGTCATTGTCTTGCCCCATGTCCTCGAATATTCGAAAGATGCTCATAAGTTATTACGTGAAATGGAACGTGTGCTGATTGGCGATGGTCATGTTGTTATTATTGGTATTAATCCAATTAGTTTTTGGGGACTTTGGCATTTGTTTTTATGTTGGTGGGGGGAGATGCCATGGAGTGGCCGATTAATATCCATTCCGAAAATAAAAGATTGGTTGTCCTTGTTAGATTTTGAAGTTGAGAAAACAAAATGTTTTTTCTTTTCACCTCCTATACAAAATGAAAATATTTTAAATAAGCTGAGGCCATTGGAACGTTTGGGTCGATATTGTTGGCCAATACTAGGTGGCTTATATATTGTCGTTGCAAAAAAACGTGTTTTACCATTAAATCCAATCAAGATGCAGTGGAGTGCTAAACGAAATATGATTGGTTCAGGTGTAGCAGAACCAACAACACGATCCTCTTTAAAAAATAATGGCTGAAAAAGTACATATCTACTCCGATGGCGCATGCCGTGGTAATCCCGGTCCGGGTGGTTGGGGAACCTTATTAAAATATAACGGCACAGAAAAAGAACTCTACGGTGCCGAAGCAGACACGACCAATAATCGTATGGAATTAATGGGGGCGATAAAAGGTTTGGAGTCATTAACAAAATCATCTGAAGTTTTACTAACAACGGATTCGCAATATGTGATGAAAGGGATTACCGAATGGATAGACGGTTGGAAAAGTCGTAATTGGAAAACCGCTGCAAAGAAACCGGTAAAGAATCAGGATCTATGGCAACGATTAGATGAAGCCTGTCAATCACATCAAATAGAATGGCAATGGGTTAAAGGCCATAGCGGTCATGATGAAAATGAACGTGTCGACCAACTTGCAAATAAAGCTATCGATGAATATTTAGGATAAAGAATGAGACAAATCATACTCGATACAGAGACAACCGGACTTGAACCGAAACAAGGACATCGAATTATTGAAATCGGCTGTGTTGAATTAATTAATCGTCGAAACACAGGTCAGCACTATCACCAATACATCAATCCTGAACGTGAAATAGATGACGGTGCATTCAATGTGCATGGCATCAGCAACGATTTTCTGTCTGATAAGCCACGCTTTAAAGATATTGCACAGGAATTTATAGACTTTATTCGTGATAGCGAAATCATTATTCATAATGCGCCATTCGATGTCGGCTTTATTGATGCTGAGTTAAAAAAACTTGGCAGGAAATGGGGCAAAACGGAACATTATTGCAGGATTACCGATACGCTAACTATGGCGCGCGAAAAACATCCAGGACAAAAAAATAGTCTGGATGCGTTATGTAAACGGTATGAAATAGATAATTCAAAACGCGATTTACATGGCGCATTACTTGATGCACAAATTCTGCTTGATGTTTATTTGGCTATGACGGGTGGTCAGGAAACATTAGGTTTTGATGCCATGGAAGAACAGCATGCTGCCGATCAAAATGCGGTTAGACTAAATGACATAAACCGTAAACCGTTGCCTATAATTCAGCCAACAGAAGAAGAACTTGCGGCACATGAAAAGTATCTGGAATTGCTTAGGGAAAAAAGCGGCGGAAAATGCGTCTGGGTTGATAGTGGCTACGAATAATTCTTTGTCATAATCAGATATCCCTGATTCTATGTGCTAACCTTAGAGTAGATATTCTTTCATAAAAAACGGAAGAAAGTTCGAGAGTGGAATTCGAGGTGTTTACTTAAGTGAAACATATCATAGAAATCAATTTTATTGATGGAATAGTCTGGGTAACTAGCGTTGGTAACGTCGAATTTGATCTACATAACAAAGCAATCGCAGACGCTGCAAAACTCGCGGTTGAAAATCAAAGTGAAGCTATTCTCTTCGACCTTCGCAATGCTATTTTTGCTGAATATCATGTTGCCGGAATAAAACATGCGGAAGCCGCCCCTGCATTAGGAATAAGACCTGAATATAAGATAGCTATCCTAGGTATAATGGATCAAATCGGGATGCTGGAATATTTTGAAAATGTCGCAATAAACCGTGGGATTATGGCGAAAGTGTATACTGTTGAAGGTGAAGCAGTAGCGTGGTTAAAAGAATCGTTTTAGCGGAATAAAAACAATGAGAGTTCCTTAAATATTTATTGGAAAGGGACGTTAAAATAATAAAAGTAAATATGTCGCATCAACGGTTTTTTTTAATTCTTTCTTTCCTGTTTTTAATCGAGTTTTTGTTACTCGCAATCGCACCATACAATCGCGCTGATTGGGCGTTAGAAAATGTTGTCGTATTGGTTTTTGCTCTGCTTATGGGCGTAACCTATAAAAAGTTTTCTTTCTCCAGAATTTCCTACAGTTTGATATTTGTATTCATGTGTTTGCATGAGATAGGCGCGCACTATACATACGCACGCGTACCTTATGATTCATTTTTTATGAGCACGTTTAATTTCAGTCTTAATGAACTGATGGACTGGGAACGAAACCACTATGATCGATTTGTTCATTTTTTATATGGCTTGTTGATGGCCTATCCATTCAAGGAGCTCTATTGTCGATTTGCTTATGGTAAGGGTTTCTGGGGTTATTTTTTCCCTTTGTTATTTACGATAACCGCATCATTGTCTTTCGAGTTACTTGAATGGGCAGCAGTTGAATTATTTGGCGGGGAGTTAGGGATGTTATTTTTAGGCACCCAAGGTGATATCTGGGATGCACATAAAGATATGGGACTTGCTGCTCTCGGTGCACTTGTTGCGATGCTGATAACAGCAGGTATCAATATGCAAATTCAAAAAAACTTTTTTAAAGAATGGAAAACCAGTTTGCGTATTAAAAGAAAGAAACCATTAGGGGAAGATGAAATTATCAGGTTGTTAGAGGAACAAAATAAGAAGTAATTTCTTTTCTCCTTCGTTGTTCATGCGAATGCAGTAATTCAGTTTAAAAAATAAAGATGATTGAGAGCAGTTATTACTACTCTCAATCAAAAGTTATTTTTATTTTACCGCTTCTTGCGTCATTTTTTGTAATTCACCTTTTTCATATAAGTCCATGACGATGTCGCAGCCGCCGACGAGTTCGCCTTTGATGAAGACTTGTGGAAATGTAGGCCAATTTGAATATTGTGGCAAGTTTGCGCGCATTTCCGGGTTTGCCAGTACGTCGACATAGGTGAATTCAGCACCGCATTCTTTCAGCGCTTGAGATGTGCGCATTGAAAAACCGCATTGCGGGAAATCGGGTGAACCTTTCATGAACAGCACAATCGGGTTTTCTTCGACGGTTTTTTTGATTTCTTCTAAAATTTCCATTGGGTGTACCTCGGTAAGAATGTCTGGGATAAGTATTTATTGCGGCGGATTATACCTAAAAGCCTTATCCGATCACTATCTTAGCACTAAGCTATTGATTATATTTGTCCAATACAGAATATTTCGACAGAATATCTACTGATTGGGGGTGTCAGTCAGCATCTAGACCAGTATAATCTCGCTCAACATTTGTTTCATATTATAAGTAGTCTTTTTATCATTATCGGGGGAATTATTATGAATCCACTTAAGTCAGTGCACGGTACGATCGCGCTAGGTTTTGTTACTTCGGCTGTTATTATGTTTTTAGTCGGCGGCAAACCAGAGTTTAATTTATGGTCATTTACCGTTTGGCTACACGTCTTTTTTGGCGTTATCTGGATTGGTTTGCTTTATTATTTCAATTTTGTTCAAGTACCTGCGGTTGGCGCGGCGTTAGCTGATGAAGGTGGCCCTGGTCCTGCAGCGATAAACAAGTATGTTGCGCCACGTGCATTATGGTGGTTTCGTTGGGGTGCATTAGGTACATGGTTAACGGGAGCTTCAGCACTGGAATCAATGGGTGTTGGAATTAAGAATGCGTTCTTGTTGCAAGATGGCGCATTGATTATTGGTCTTGGTGCATGGATGGGTACGATTATGTTGTTTAATGTTTGGGTATTGATTTGGCCAAACCAGAAAAAGATTTTAGGTATAGTTGAAGCAACGGCAGACGAAATTGCTAAAGGTAAAGTTGTCGCATTGATGGCATCAAGAACCAATACCTTTCTTTCTATACCGATGCTTATGTGTATGGTTGGACAAGGTCACGGTGGTTTGCCTCTGTAAAAAGTAGTAACCCGTTTTATTATAAGCCCGGCTTATTGCCGGGCTTGTTTATTTTTGGAGATGCGTAAATACACGCATATAGTTTTGGTGCGAACGTGATGAGTAGTTCATTAATGTCAAATTATCAGCCTTTATCGGTCGAATTTAAAAGTGGAGCAGGTGCGTGGCTTACGGATGTCGACGGCCAAAGTTATCTGGATGCACTTGCTGGTATTGCTGTGTGCGGTTTAGGTCATGCGCATCCTGCTGTGCAAGCCGCAATTGCTGATCAGGCTGCGAATTTAATTCATACCTCAAATATTTATAAAATTCCCTTACAAGAAAAATTAGCTGCAAAACTGGTTGAACATTCAGGTATGGAGAAGGTGTTCTTTGGTAACTCCGGTGCAGAAGCGAATGAAGCGGCAATAAAACTCGCACGTCTTTATGCAAATAATAAAGGTATTACCCATCCTGTTATTGTGGTGATGGATAAAAGTTTCCATGGTCGAACCATGGCGACGTTAACAGCAACCGGAAATGAAAAAGTAAAAAAAGGATTTGCGCCTTTAGTTGAAGGCTTTAAGCATATTCCTTATAACAATCTCGAGGCCTTGAATGAAATTGCAGAAACAACACCCGGTATCGTCGCGGTGATGGTTGAACCGATATTAGGTGAAGGTGGTATTGTTATTCCTGATGAAGGTTATTTGAAAGCAATAAGAGCATTTTGTGATGAACATGAATGTCTAATGATACTAGATGAGATTCAAACCGGTATGTGTCGAACTGGCGAATGGTTTGCTTTTCAACATGAAGGTATTAAACCAGATGTGATGACGTTGGCTAAAGCATTAGGCAATGGTGTACCGATTGGTGCTTGTTTAGCACGAGGTGTTGCTGCAGATTTATTTCAGCCAGGTAATCATGGTTCAACCTTTGGTGGTAATCCTCTCGCTGCAAGAGCGGCGTTATCAGTGATTGATGTTTTAGAAGAGCAAAAGTTAGAGCAACGCGCAAAAGTGTTGGGAAATCGCTTTTTAGACGGCTTCAAACAAAATTTAAGCGGAATAAAAGGAATCAAAGAGATTCGTGGTAAAGGTCTGATGCTTGGTATCGAATTAGAAAAGGATTGTCCCGATTTAGTTGGTTTGGCATTGAAAGAAAATCTTTTAATTAATGTCACATCAGGAAATGTGATTCGATTATTGCCGCCTTTGATTATTAGTGATGATGAAGCTGATGAGATTGTATCTAAATTAAGCAGCATACTTTTAAAATATCTGGGTTAATGGTGGAACTATGAAACTAAGACATTTCTTAACATTAAATAGTTTAACTCGAGATGAATTGCTATCGATTATTAATCGAGCAGAAGAATTAAAAAAACAGGTTAAACAAAAAAAATATATAACCACACTTGATAATCGGGTGTTGGGAATGATTTTTGAAAAATCATCAACGCGTACTCGTGTTTCATTTGAGGCTGGTATGGCGCAGTTAGGCGGACATGCTATTTATCTTGCGCCAACAGGTACGCAGATAGGTCGAGGAGAGCCGATTGAAGATACTGCACGAGTATTATCAAAAATGGTTGATTGTATTATGTTCAGAACTTTCGAGCATGAACGAGTTGAACAATTTTCAAAATATTCTGATGTGCCTGTGATTAATGGGTTATCTGATAGTTATCATCCTTGCCAGTTGTTAGCGGACTTATTAACTTTTTATGAAAAACGTGGTTCTATTCAAGGCAAAAAAGTTGTTTGGATGGGTGATGGCAATAATATGTGTCATTCATACATGAATGCTGCTCAGATGTTTGATTTTCAATTAGTGGTTTCTTGCCCCGAAGGATTCGATCCCGATCCGAAAATTCTTGAAGAGACAAAAGATCATGTCATTATTGAACGTGATCCTATGGAAGCGGCAAAGAATACTGATTTGGTTGTTACTGATGTCTGGGCAAGTATGGGACAGGAAGAAGAACGCAAAGAACGTATAGAAAAGTTCGCAAAATATCAGGTAAACACTGATTTAATGGAATGTGCTAATGGTGATGCGTTGTTTATGCATTGTTTGCCTGCACATCGTGGCGAAGAAGTTTCCGAGAATGTTTTAGAAGGACCGCAAAGTGTGGTTTGGGAAGAAGCAGGTAATCGATTGCATTCTCAAAAAGCATTGCTCGAGTTTTTGTTAGTTTAATTTTTTACATTTCTAAATGCATTTCTTACTAAGTAATGATGATGGATATCAGGCTCCCGGAATAGCTGCTTTAGCGGAAGCACTGTCTGATTTAGGTAAAGTTACTGTAGTTGCACCCGATCGTGATCGTAGTGGTGCGAGTAATTCTTTAACTTTGGATGCACCACTTCATGTTAAACAGGATAGTCGTGGTTTTTATTATGTTAATGGTACGCCAACGGATTGTGTTCATCTTGCTATTACCGGCTTGTTAGAAGAAGAGCCAGACATGGTGATCAGTGGAATAAACTCAGGTGCGAATCTGGGCGATGATGTTCTTTATTCCGGTACTGTTGCTGCGGCAATGGAAGGACGTTTTCTCGGTTGTCCGGCTATCGCGTTTTCATTAGCGGGCGTTGGTCCTGATGATTATTCATCTGCTGTTATTGTCGCCAGAAAAATAATTCAATCAATCATTCAACAACCTTTTGATGATGCATTATTGAATATTAATATTCCTTATATTGAATACGAACGGATAGAAGGTTTTTCTGTAACGCGATTAGGTAATCGACACAAATCAGAGCCGGCACAAGAAGCATTCGACCCGAAAGGTAGAAAAGTATACTGGGTTGGACCTGTAGGTCCTGAACAAGATGCAGGTGAAGGAACGGACTTTCATGCTATACGAGCAAACAAAGTTTCAATCACGCCATTACAAGTTGACTTAACACGTCACGATTCATTACAGACCTTATCCAAATGGATGGAGGCAATCGATTGATGTCAGGTGATCACAATGGTATCGGTATGACTTCGCAGCGTACGCGTGATCGTCTCGCTGATACCTTACTGGATATGGGTATCAAATCTGAAGTTGTACTGGATGCTATTCGTAAAACACCACGGCACCTTTTTGTTGATGAAGCACTGGCATCTCGTGCATATGAAAATACAGCGTTGCCAATAGGGTTTAGTCAAACGATCTCACAACCTTATATAGTTGCGAAAATGACCGAAGCATTGATCAAAGATAAGCAGCTAGAAAATGTTTTGGAAATTGGAACAGGATGCGGTTACCAAACGGTTATTATGGCGCAATTTACCAAACGACTTTATACCGTAGAAAGAATAAACGGTTTATTGGTGCGCGCTCGCGAACGGTTTCAAAAATTAGGGTTTACTAATATTCGTAGTAAACATGCTGATGGTAATATTGGTTGGTCTGCGAACGCGCCGTTTGATGGTATTATTGTTGCGGCTGCACCAATAGGTGTGCCTGATGCATTACT
>JBFIIJ010000094.1:0-7957 GCA_041601315.1 Gammaproteobacteria bacterium | reverse complement strand
CTTCTGGCCGAATTGAGAGTTACAATGAGAACGCCCTATAACGGATATTAAAATCATATGACAATAAAAAAATATATTCGTAAAAAGACCTTAATATTAATAGGTGTAATAATTATTACGGGAATATTTTTTAATGTACCAATACATATGAGATTAGAATCTCCTACCATCACTATTATTCAAATAATAAGTGCTATTGTAGGCATTGCATCAATTCTGTACATAATCTTCTTTATTAAGTGTCCTCGATGCAATGGCAGTTTGAGAACACACGTTTTCGAAATATCTTTTTCAAATGAGAAAACAAATGAGAGTCTAAATTATTGCCCTTATTGCGGAGTTAATTTAGATGAAAAGTTATAGTTCTATGTCTGGCTTCTGGCCGAAATATGAATGATGATAAGATCGACCCAAAGCAGAAACAAGGTCACTTTCAATCGACGAGATATTAGGTGTTATATTAATAGATGAAAATTATTTTATTACTATTACTTTTTATTCAAGGCTGTGCATCTGTTTATATTCAAACCACTCCACAAGAGAATCAGTATTATAAAATTGAACGATCAAAAGCTATGTTACTAACTGAAGACTTATTAAAAAAGTCTCTTGCAAATGGATTTTTAGATAGTTACAAAAGAGAAGATTTTGAATTTATTAATGATATTTTCTATGTGGAATCGAAAGGAGTTAAAGGAAGAATTAGTTTTGTAGAGAATGAAAAGGGACTAGCTGTAAATATGCGTGCCGAAGGCAAGGATATTCCTGTTTGGGAAGCCGGCGGGACTGGAACATTGCTTGGTATATATACGAATATTCAAAGATTATTGAATGATAATTCTGATAAAAATTGAACATAAAGAATAGTTATCAGTATATGATTATATTCTGCTTCTGGCCGAAATATAAGCTACTTTAATAATAACTCAAAGCGGACATAAGGATATTTAATGGAAGATGATATAAAAAATAATCCCGCGATAATTTTCCCGGAAATAATAGGAACAACTATTGTTGCAATAGCATCACCATTTTATTTATATAAATTATTTGAAAATGGATATTACTTAATATCAGGAATTGGAATTATTATTTGGAGTGTGGGTATCTACTTCACTATCTATGCTTTGCGTGAAAAGAACTATTTTATAGCTTTGTTACCAATGCTTATGATTCTGGGTTGTGGCTTTCTAATTCACAGTTTTATAGGTGATATATGAAATGTCCACTTATGGCCGTACTAAGAGCTATGATAAAATCGACCCTAAGCAGTCGTAACATCTGCAATCTAAGATGTCTGCTAACAGAAATAAATAGGGTTATTTGAAAGTATTAAAATTAAAGCGGAACCTTTCCTCTTTAATAGAAAAGGAAGAAATGAGATGCATGGAGAAACTGATTATAAAACATGGATTTATGGACACTTCACCAGTTTGCTTAAATAATTATAAGGGATTCCCGTTAATATTGTTAATGAGGAATCATTCCTCATTAACATACTGTTAGCTGCCTGAACACAGTAGGCCAGACCAAACAAAAGGAAGAATCATTATGAACAATACGAAAGTTAAAATTAGCATCGGCGAAGACTCTTTCGAGATTGAGGGTAGCGAGGAATTTGTTACAAAGCACCTAGAAGAATTTAAAGAGCTCCTCAGTGGAAGCGGGAAGAGTGTACCTTCCAAGAAAACCCCAAAAGCAAAAACAAAGAAGAACACGAAGCAAACTAAAGAAGGGGAGGATAGTGAAGGGAAGTCTACATCACGCTCCAAAACACGGACTAAGAAAGTTAGCGCAGAGAGGTTTGATATACATGGGGGAGATGGGAAACCGTCCTTACAAGAGTTTTTAGATGAGAAAAAACCAGGGAGAGCTAATGGACCGCGTATCGCTGTTATAGGATATTACGTGACTGAGCTTCTTGGACACAAGAACTTCTCAGAAGGCCAAGTCGAATATGCATATAAGATGCTTGGTATAAAAAGACCGAACCATCTTCATCAGATTATGATTAACAATAAAAATGAAAAAGATTATTACGAGCCACTAGAAGGCGATGAATCAAATTGGCAATTAACGCGAACCGGTGAAATTTTTGTGGCTGACAATCTACCTAGTGATGACGAATGAGGATAGAGGAATTTAATAGGATTGCTGATCTAGAAACGCAATCCGAACTTTCAAAGGTTGCCCGAATCGCATTCTATTTATCAGAAAATAAGGACCAAGAAGAGTTCGAAGTGGGAGAAGTTAGCAGTTTACTCGTCGCTCTAGGATATGCCCATCCGAACCAAACACGTTTAAAAGGAAAAATTAAGAAATCTAAAACCTTCGTCAAAGGCTCAAAGTCTGACCGATTCCGCTTGTCAGTCGCGGCAAAAACAGAATTTAGGAAAAGCCTGCCAGATATTAACGAATCAGAAGAGATCTTGTCCGATGACTCTTTGATACCGGAAATATTACTGTCTGAAACGAGACGGGCTTATCTAACGCGTATTGCCCAGCAAATTAACTCTGCTTACGAGCACAATTTATTTGATGCGTGCGCTCTGATGATGCGAAGGTTGCTCGAAATATTACTTGTTCACACTTTTGACAATTGTGGCATCGGTAGCGAGGCTAAAGATGCTAACGGAAACTACAATAAGCTTAAGACACTGATAAATAAAGCTAAATCCCGTAGCGAAATTGATTTGTCACCGGCTGCTAAATCGGCTATCGATGAATTTAGGGAGCTTGGAAACCTTTCTGCACATCGTATAACCTACAACTGTCGAAGAGACGATATTAGAAAAATTAGGATGGAATATCGGGCTGTCATTGAAGAGTTGCTATACAAGGCGGGGCTAAAATCTACCAGCAGCTAACAACCAGCTCCACGAGGACCGCGCAAAAGGCGCGCGGCCTGTGAGCTGAAACGTTAATGTCTGCCAATCAACTGAAAGATTAAACAACTAGGCTAATGACCGGTATTGGCCGAATTAAGTGTTACATTGAAACCGACACAAAGCAGACATTCATAATATGAAAAGGAAATGTCCAAACTGCCAAGAAAAGACAATATCTATTTTTAGACTTTTGTTATGGAATACACGTTGTGGTAATTGCAGGGTTCTTGTTGGCACTCATTGGCTGCTTGGCATCTCGTTTTATTTTGTAGCTTTTCTTGTGTGTCTTTTCTCAACTATTGTATTGTTAAATAAGTTTGGTTTCGCTTTTACTGTGCCAATAATACTAATTTGGGTGGGAGCAGAAATTTTAAGAGAAGCTATCGTCCCGCTTGAAACAAAGGAATCAAGGATTATATAAAATGCTAATGACCACTTCTGGCCGAACAAAGAATTACAACGAAGTCACTCCTAAGCGGACATTATGAATAAATATTTAGATATTAATAGTATTCAAGTAAATGAAGGAGATCATGTGAAACTTTTGAGAGTTTCAGAGGATTTACTTGACGGACTACCTAAAACTGATCAAAAGGCTATCTTAGAACAAATTAATAAAAAATTAGTAGTAGAAAGTCTCGGCGAACATAATTATGTTGAACTTGAATTTATAACTGCTGATGGACATATACACTCAATTTGGGTAGATCCTAAAGATATAGAAAAATCATGATAACTACTTCTGGCCGAACATGAATGAAAATAAAGAAGCTGCCGTAGGACTTACAAAAGCAATTTCTATTATATATTTTATATTAGGTCTGGGCGTTATTGTTGCTGCTCTTAACGAGATAGAAATAAATGGAATAGTATTAAATTGGAAGTACGATATATGGGCACCAATATTTATAATGATTATTGCCTTAGCAACCATAAGAAAAACAAAATGGGGGCGTTGGCTTTCTTATCCATTTTCAATTGTTATCCTTATTGGAGTACCAGTCGGAACAATTTTAGGTGGTTTTATGCTTTGGCATTTAACAAAATATCGTGCTGCATTTACACGATGGTATTAGCAACTAACAAGGCACTCTTTAGCGGAAATGTTAATGTCTACTTCTGGCCGAATTGAGAGTTACAATAAAACTAGCCCAAAGCGGAAATTAAAAGTAATGGAATATAATATGAATATTAAATGGACTGTGCTTTTTTTAATACTTTTCTTATCTAGTTGTGCTCACGAAAGCTACACTTGTAGAAGCATGTCTAATGAGACTCATAACAAAGCTTTCATGTATCAATTAAACTTGGATGGTATTGATTATAAAGTTAATGAAAATGGTTTAATTTGTCTGCCCACTGAAATGTGGGATGGAGAGAGTTTTTCAAAGCTCGACAACCAAGTTTCTACGTATTATCGAGGCGTTGCAGAACTATTGATAACGCAGGCAGATGTAAAGAAGGTTGCTCTTTGGCTTGAAACAGAAAACATCCCGCATGACTTTTCAGTTTCTTCTAAAGGCACTTTATTGGTGATTTATTCTGCTAGCCCAAATGAAGCTAAAGAAAATAGAGAAAAAATGTATTCGGTATTGAAGAATGACTAATATCCACTTCTGGCCGAAATATGAATGATGATAAGGTCGACCCAAAGCAGTAATTAAATATAAAGTATATGGATATTAAATTTTTCACATTATTTGTTTTTATTCTCATTAGCCCCTATTCGTTTTCAACGCCAATAGATTATCCTTGTGATAAAGGGAAGCAATTATTAGATGAAGGACATATTGATGAAGCTATTTTGTTTTGGAGAAAAGGTGTTGATAGTACTTCAGTCTACTATCAATCTAGGCAAGTATTTGGTTGTTTAGCTGATTCAGGCATCCTGACTCATTCTAATCAAATTTATTCCATCCTAGAATCGCTTGCGAAAAAAGGTTCAACGCAAGCCAAACTCATGTTAGGAATTAGGCATTTGCAAAGCTCTGTCTTAGACCCAACTGCTATAGAAGATGCTGCTTATTGGATTAAATTAGCTATGGAGCATGGTAATGTTGATGCAAAATCAATCTATGCAGCAATACTTACTAATGATAAGTATTTTGAAAAAGATATAGAACATGCAATGGAGTTATATACTGAAGCTGCGAATGAAGGTTCGATTATTGCCCAGCATTCTTTAGTCAGAACTTACAAGAAAGGACGTTTCGGAATTAATAAAGACCAAGAAAAAGTAGATTATTGGTCTAAGAGAATAGATGTAACTACGCGCCAATTAAATTGGACTACCAAAGAAGAATATAAAGAATACCGAAGTAATTTAAAAAAGGCGGAACAACATTAATGTCCGCTATTGGCCGAAATATGAATAACACTAATAACAACCTAAAGCAGAAGTTAATCTTAAAAATAATTTAAACAACTATTGATTAAACAAACATCGAATGTTAACTTCCATTCGTCACAACTAGTTTAATAGACAGACCCGAATAGTATTCCCACCCATTTGTGGGCTTGGTACAGCCAGGGAGATTCAGCGCTTAAGTGGCCTGCTGAAATCTAGGCAAAATTAAATTAGCCACTCTCCTAGTTCAGTGACTTCATCATTACCTTGATGGAGTCGTCCAATACAAAGACAACTCCATCATTAACTGACTGGAGATTGCTATGTCTATTAAAGATATCACTACACCAAGCGCGGGCGATCAAGCCGACACACTGTGCGGCGCGCCCGCGACCACCAGCCCCGTACTAGTAACACGGGGCGAAACTACACACACAAACCAAATAGCACTTATCGATTGGCTAGCATTCACAATACACCCCGCAGAAGGTCGAGACTGGCGTTGGTTACGTACCGCACTCAAAGAAATATTTAACGTTCCTGAAAAAGCATGGATAGGCACAAAAAAGAAATGGTCTGGTTATCAACATCGCGTTGATTTGATAAACCCTCTTGATAGGGGGGAAAGTATTAACTTAGGTCTTGTTGCTTATGGCGGTAAGAGTCAGAAAGGAACAATGCATGTTTCATTGAATGGACAAGCGTGTGCACGCATACAAGATTGGTTTCTTGTGCATGATTGGAGTGATTCTGTTAATGCCGTTATTACACGAGTCGATACTGCACATGACGACTTTGAAGGAGAAACCATCAACATAAATATCATCCGAAAGTGGTATGAAGATGGATTATTTAGTTTCAATGGACGCCCACCCACCGCAGAACTGATTGATGATTTAGGCAGTGGTAAAGGTAAAACCTTTTATGTGGGTAATCGTACAAATGGAAAATTGGTTCGCTTTTATGAAAAAGGAAAAAAGGAAGGTGATCCAACTAGCCCTTGGTTTAGAGCAGAGGTTGAATGGCATAATAAAAATAGAATAATCCCGTGGGATATTGTGATTAATCCGGGTGATTATCTAGCCGGGGCTTATCCCTGTCTTGAATACCTCTCTATCAAACAAGAAAAAATAAAAACGCTACAACGCGCAGGCACAATCAATTATGACCATATGGTCAAATGGTTACGTAATGCGGCAGGTAAAAGCTTAAACGCCATGCTACGAGTCGAGAATGGCAATAACGAGGTTGTATTAGAACAACTTGTTAGAGAAGGTCTGCCAAAGCGTTTAGAACCTTATGCAGGACTCGATAACGTTCTGAAACGAGGTGAACATGAAAACGTTAAACCTTGAAGATGCAGCAGAATTACTTCATGTGCATCCAATCACACTTCAACAAAAAGCCAAAGCGGGACTTATACCCGGCACTAAGATTGGTCGACGTTGGGTATTTATTGATGTTGATTTGTTTGATCACATACGCGCACAATACGAGTCGCGAGCGTTGCAAGGTGAACAGGAGGAATCCGAATGTCACTTTTTAAACGCAAAGACAGTCCCAACTGGTGGATCAAAGTCTCCGTTAATGGAGAACGATTACAGAAAAGCACTGGGACTACCGATAAACAAAAAGCACAGGAGTACCACGACAAACTAAAAGCCCAACTGTGGGACGAAACTCGGTTAGGTATTAAACCGACCTACACATGGAACGAGGCAGTTGTTCGATGGTTAAAGGAAACATCATATAAGTCGACACACAAAGAAGATATCACCAAGCTTAGATGGTTGGATAAATATCTTGGACATAAAAACTTAAGTGATATTAAACGCGATTTACTGGATAAGATTATCGATGCTAAGTTGAAAGACGATGTTTCGAATACAACAGTTAATCGTTACATGGAGATTGTTCGAGCAATATTGCGTAAAGCCGCCTTTGAGTGGGAATGGTTAGATAAACCACCGATGGTGAGGATGTTACCTAAGCCTAAACGACGGATACGATGGCTTAAGCATGAAGAAGCACAATGCTTAATCAACGAACTCCCAAGTCACTTACAGGCACTGGTGCGTTTCTCCCTGTCGACCGGTCTTCGTCAAAGGAACGTGACATACCTTGAATGGTCGCAAGTGGACATCCGAAGGCGCACAGCTTGGATACACCCAGACCAAGCGAAGGCAAAGAAGGCGATTCCTGTTCCACTGTCAGAGAATGCGATAAAGGTTTTAAATGAACAACTCGGTATGGATGATAAGTATGTTTTTACTTACAACGGTAAGCCGATACACCAACCCAATAATTGGGCATGGCGTAAAGCACTGAAACGAGCAGGCATAGAAAACTTTCGTTGGCATGATCTACGACACACATGGGCAAGTTGGCATGTGCAAGCAGGGACACCGATAACGGCATTACAGGAACTCGGAGGCTGGAGCAGTACAGAGATGGTAAGACACTATTCTCATCTGTCATCAGAACACCTGACTTGTTATGCCGATAAGATGTCTGAAAGTTTAACAGCTACATTATAGCTACGATTAACAAACGATAGGAGAAAGATAAAACTAAGTTGTTGATATAGTTGGCGCGCTCGGAGGGACTCGAACCCCCAACCCTCGGGTTCGAAGCCCGATACTCTATCCAGTTGAGCTACGAGCGCTAAGGATTTCTGTAGGAAAGCATTAGCATAATGATTTGAGCGAACCGCGCAACTTAT
>JBFIIJ010000093.1:0-7974 GCA_041601315.1 Gammaproteobacteria bacterium | reverse complement strand
GTGTGTAAAATAGGTTTTTGGAAATATCTCAATATATTTTAATTACTTGGGGGTTCGTCTAATGGTAGGACTGCGGACTCTGACTCCGCCAGTAGAGGTTCGAATCCTCTACCCCCAGCCAACATCGAAATCTGGAAAACTGAAATTCTGAACTAATTTTTTTCAACGTCTTTATAGAGTCTTTTCAACTGATTAATGCTCGTAAGACCGTACACTGGACCAGAATCGCTTGTATCCCTATGACGCTTCCTCTCAATTATTTTTTGATTACCCAGACAGCCTATAATCTTGGGCGTGGTTCCTAAATCTACGTAATATGTACATCTAGAGCAATTATCATCAATCTCTGGATATTGATGACCACCTCTATTGTTCTTGGGAAGTGGGCATCCAGGCACATAAAATTTTTCGTTATACGGTGCCGTTGGAAGCCAAGACAGTAAAGCGCCATTTAAACTCTCTCTTGCTTCATGCCAGAGCCACTTTTTGCAACTTATGTCATGGATTAACCTTTGTACTAATTCTTCTCTGCGAAACTCTCTGGAACATTTAGATAAATCAATCTCAATCGCAGAAATACCCAACTCCCTTATTTTTTTTAACTTTGCCTCGTCAACTTTATGGGTGACATATATTTCAATCATTAATTGCATACCCTGACTGTTAACCAACAAATCGGGAGTAATGCCGCCCATATCCTTCTCTTTTACAGCAGAATCTAAAGCATAACTTCTCAACTTATCTAAATATATTTTATTGCTCTCAGTGATATTAACAGGGGGTATAAACTCAACCGCAGGTAAAATAATACCTTCCGCGTCAGATATTATTTCTTTTGCTATTAGGTGAAGTGAAGTTTCTAGCGCATATTTACATTGCTCTGATCTATAGTGGGCAAAATGAGGTGTCTTATGATTTGTTCTTGCAATGAGATCCTCACCACAACCTATACATACACAATTGCAACCCAGCCCATTTTCAACTTCCGTTATATGGAAGCTTCTTCCATTTCTTAGTCCATAAGGTACTTTTATTTTCTTGGTCATATTGCCGCTATGCCGATAACAAATTAGTGAATCTTATTCTTCGTCCGGATGATTAGTCTGAAGAGTAAGTCCAACGATATATCTATTCCGCTCAACTTTCCGTTCATGAATTGTTAAATACAATGGGCTTACGGTTGGTAACAAAGTAAGCATATTCGTTATTATTTGGTGGTTTACCCATACAAAACCAGACCATATTTTTGTACCTCTCTGACGCTCTAGATGCCCAATGCCCTTTGGAACGTCGTAAACAGGGATTTCTTGACCTTTCATTTTACGAAATTTGTAATTCCCTTTGTCATCACTAGCTTGGCAATCAGCCAATGTAGTATCGAAATCTAAAGGCCCTTCGTCAGTGCCATGAACAGTTAATTGAATTTCCTCATTATCTCGATCATCTGAATAGATATAAATACCTTTAAGTTCAAGGGAGGAAGTAAAACCATAAACTTTCGCATTACTCTCATAATTTCTAGCGTCACGAACTTTATAATTTATTGAGGCATCAACAGAGGCAGAATATTCCGTTAATTTGATATGATTTATGGAATATTCTGACGCAGGTATCTTTTTCTTTTTTGCCATACCAATAGTCTAGCAACACTAAGCACACACACCCAATAGCAATAATTTTTTATTTACAACCAATTACTTACGCTATTTCTAATCATGGTATGAGAGGGTGACTGTTAATCACTAGGTCGGCAGTTCGATCCTGTCCTGGGGAGCCAAACGAAAAGACTTTAAAGAGTAATCTTTAAGGTCTTTTTTTCGTCTAAGTTTTTATTCATTTACATTGGAATTCATTAATCGTTACTTTCTATTTTTAGAACTGTCCGTCTTAGATGCCAATAAAAAATAATTGGTAACACACATATAACAACTAACACTAAACCAATACCTATAAATAGATATATTTCAGGGTTGTTAACACCTTCATAAAACACGGAAAATAATGCGCTGAGTGGAAAAACAAGCGCAATGCTAAGACAAAACAATAATGGCTTTAGGGCTTTATCCACACGAATTTCTCGATTTGCCAACATAAGGCATCCTATAGGTGCAATTATCGAGAAAAAATAAATAACAAAGAATGCAGGTATCATAAACAAGAAACCTACAGATAAGCCGACTAAGACTCTAGTGCTTTGAAAGTCTTCGGGAGGCTTTAACTTTTTAAATATAGAGCGGCCAAACGAATCAGCTTTTTCCTTGCTCGAATTAAATTCGCCTTTAACATATTGGAGTGACTCTTCTATCCCTTCTTTAACTTCCTCCATACGCTCATCATCGTTGTCGTCATCTTCATCTCTCTTTTTTATAGTTAATGTTCTGATTGTGCCCGCGAGGAAAATAATGCCTCCAAACACAAGAGTGATTGTTTGTTTTTGTGCAAGACTATAATTATGCACACGTGTTCCGTAATCACTGCTGACAGAAGTTTCCATCTGAAATGCATATATCATTATTATGATGCCTAAAACTATTTGTAACCTACTAAGAAAATAAATGGTGTTATTTTTCACTGATATCTCCTTGATAGTGCCAATTAGTTTTATACATATTAATAAAATCAGTTATTAAAGGAAACAACTGTTAATCACTAGGTCGGCAGTTCGAGCCTGTCCCGGGGAGCCAAATTAAATAAAAAGCCTGCATGTGAATGTGGGCTTTTTTGTTACTGTTTTTGTTGTTCTAATAGTCTTATACTACTATATGTATAGATTGAGGTTGTCTGTATATATCGAACTCCGTCAATAGAGGTTTGAATCAGCTATCCCCAGAACACTAATTCAAGAATCAATTGATTCCTGTTTTCCCTATAATTCTCTTTCATAAAACACTAGCTAATGGCTCTATTGTTGCTGGCAATATTGGCTTTTCCTGCATTTTCTTCTGCCAAGCTAATACTGTTGATTCATCATAAAAACTGACATTATTTTTCCTTAAATAGCTGAATAATATGTTTCCCTTTATATGGTCAGTTATACCAAAGCTAGGTAGCCAACTTTTATTTTTTGCTTCATATGATAATAACCATTTATCTCCATTTAATTCTTCTTGAACCATTAATGGTCGCCAATTTTCAAATCTATAAGGCTTGCCAACTAACAAGCCAAGTTTTTTTGCATGTAATGTTAATAGAGCAACTATCACATCCTCCATTTCCCCAAGACGTTTAACATTAGCATTCGATATTTTTAGATTTAATACAAGACATGACCATATAGCCCATGAAACATAATTCGCGTGTCTAAGTGAAGATTCATTCCTTATTATCTCATTAAATGTTTTCGTTATTGAACTTCTATATGCCGGATATCCAGCATCTATCATTCTTTTAATAAAATTAATTGCATAATCAATACTAGATGGGTCATTTACAATTAAATTGCATAAATTATTAACAACAAACTTCCAATTCTCTTTATGTATAAATTTAATTCCTGCGAGTTTTGCCATTGCCCACTTCATTACTGAATCTTCTGGATATTTTTTAGAGTACTCAACCACCAAATCAAAGTAAGATTGTAATTTATAGTATTGAGTCTTTTTGCCAGTCACTGCATCTAGCTGAAAAGCTCTCAGTTCATTTAACCATACGTTCTCATGACTATATGGAAGTTTTAACGTATTAGTTTTTCTTAAGTTTGGTGACAATTCATAGATTGCTAGCGATTCATAAAAAGATGTAAAACACTCATTTGCTGATTCTATTGAATTAAATGCAAATTCATAATCATCTACAAAGTGGAATGCATCTGTAATAAACTTTTTTCGTAAGCTATTATCAACAGCTGCAAGAAGAATTTCTGACAAAACTCTTGAAGTATCAGGACCGATTGGGATACCTATTGTCTGTCCACTTTGACTGCCACGAACAATTTGATCTAATTTCTCGCCTAATAAAATACCTTTTCTGCCTCTCATGTGTATACGCGCTTTTGCGGTTGCTTTTCCATGCAATGCCCACGGTATACTGTGCGTATAAATTGAAGGAAAAAATCTTTCAATATCAGTCTTAAGTAAATAACGAGCTTTAAGGCAAATTTCTGCTCTAGAATGAGGCCTATCATCTAAAGAACTCTCTCTAATTATTGCTCTTTGGTTAGATTTCCCCCATATAGGTGCAGTTTTAGTTATTTTTGATTTTCTAATTTCAGTATCTATAGCTACCCAATTTTTTTGAATTTCATCCGCAAGGCGAAAAAAATGCTTAGGATGGCAAATTGCAAGTACTCGCTTGATGCGACCGTTTCTTGCGAGGTTATGTCGACAATAATTTGTCCATTTATTACCAATTTTATGATCTACCTTAGTTCTATAATCTGTCAAATTATGATTAATCAGATCTGAAAATGACTTTGTTGTAAACGGCGGTGGTAATTCCTCAGGGAAATACCCTCTTTCAATCAGAGCCACAAGTTCTTTCTTAGCCATTTTTCTTCTCCTTTTTCTATGGCTTAACTATAAGTGGATATGTAAATAATTTGATTTAATCATGCAGTATAAGCTTGTCATAAATCTGTGCTGGTTCAAAAATAACATCACAACACCATTCACCGAATCCACTTTTTTCATTTACACCCTTCACCCAGACATCTAATGCAGATCGCTTAGCACGATTTTGTTCTGAATCTTCACCTTTAATTTCCAATACCAATATTTTTCCGTTAGACAGTTTAATCAGGAAGTCTGGTATATATTTACGTTTCGAACCGTTCCACAAGTAATAAACCTGGAAACCTAATCTTTCATTCTTTGCGTAACTAACTACATGTTCACTTTTTTCAAGAACATCGGCTGTATATTGTTCCCATGTACTGTCTGAAATGACATGGCTAATTTGTGATTTACGAGTTGGGAAACATGGTTTTGTTGTATACCAAGTCCGCATATAACTTGTTGCGCGAATGGGTTCATCTTCATCGAATACAGGCTCTAGTTTCTCCATGTTTTGTTCTTTGAGATATCTTAGTAAATGCTGAACAACGATATCCAAATTTAATGCGATTAAAATACGCTTACGCAATGGGTCTTGATGATAAAGAGATGGAATATTTACTTTTTCTGAATTAATAAACTCTTCAACAATTTGGATTAGCTGATAGATTAAATATTCACGTGTGCCAGTAAACTTTTGCTGCAATTCATCAAATGCCTTTTGTGCAGAACGAAATACAAGGCGTTGCAACCGAAACTCTTCAGGTAACTTTTCAAGATCAATTACCTCAACTTTACTCATATCAGTAGCACCACCAACAGCAGGGGCTAGTTCAGCACTGATATGCGTTTTAGCGGGATCAAGAGTAATGGAATCTACCTCATTCCAATCAACAGTAATGATTGGTCTCACAATCGCATCGACCCTTAATACATTTGGCCAACGTATTTCATATTCCGAACGTTCTGGTAAAGCTTCAATTTGGGTGCTCGCTTTTGGAGGAGGAGGAGTTTCACTGCCTTCACCCAAATCCTGAAATATAGAAAGAGGTACGCCAAAAATATTCACATACTCTGCAATAAAAAGATCACGTTCTACCCCATCATCTCCAACAACCTTTTCTGTTTCATAAGATACACGCCGTAATCCACGACCAATCACCTGCTCACAAAGCAACTGAGAAGAAAAAGCACGAAGTCCCATAATATGAGTCACGTTTTTTGCGTCCCAACCTTCAGAAAGCATTGCTACAGAAATTACAGACTGTAAATCCTGACCTGCAGTATCACGTTTACCTACGTTATCGACGATTTCTCGCAGCAACTCTTCTTTTTTCAATTCACGTAAACGTTCTTTTTTAGTCTCAGGTATTGACGCAAACTCAACTATAGTTCTTAGCCTTTCTTCGTAATCTTTATTTGCAGTTGCTTTTTCCCCTATCTCTGCTTTCTCCAGTACTTTAGAGTCTACTCTTAGAGTTCGATTGGGAGATTGTAATTCCGGCCAGTGCGCATCGCCTTTATCAAAATAATTTAATATTCGCGCTGCAGTCTCAGTTCGATTACATACAGTCAACATAACCGGGGGAGATTGATGGCCAGCTTCTTTCCAAGCATTGAGTGCTTCCCGCCAATCCGCACCTAACAAGGTATATGCGTCTTGAACTAACTTAGGCAACGGCTCATGAGGTTCTGCTGGTCTTGATAAATCCTGCGACACTTCAGGATCACGATAAATATGATAAAGCTTAGACCGATATGTTTGTGTATCAGGTAATGCATCATCTCGAATAACAACGCGAGGTGTTTTCACCAATCCCGACTCGATAGCGTCATTCAAACCAAAATCTGAAATTACCCAACTGAATAGAGAGACATCTGTTGTCTTTTTCCCTGTAGGCGCAAAAGGCGTGGCAGAAAGGTCAAAACAACGTTGTATCCTTCTGGTTTTATGTAATCGGTCTAAGCCATCGATCCATTTTGTTGCTTCATCCAGATCAATGCCTTGTTCCTCAGCATCTTTCTTACTTATTTTAAGCTCTGCCGGTTTACGATAGGCATGATGAGCTTCATCATTAATGATAATTAAATCTTTATAGTCGGCTATTTTTCCTAAAACTCTTCTTGTATACGCCTCGTCACTCTCTTTCCCCTTCTTTACAACTGAACGCTCCTGCTCTTTTAATGGCATAAGCGTATGCCAGTTCTCTATTAACAACTCCATTTGATTCAATTTTTGCCGCATTGACTCAGAAGGACAGAGATTAAACTCATCGTAATAACTATTTGGTTCCGGATAGAGTACTTTTAATCTTTCCTTAACAGTCAAACCTGGCGCAACAATAAATATTGCTTTGGAAAATTCCTTGTTTCGTTTTGGATAAGTCAGAGCATTCAAAACCTGCCAGGTAATAATCATCGCCATCAGCGTAGTTTTGCCACTGCCGGTTGCCATCTTGTTACAAATCCGTTCCCAAGGACCACCGTCTCCCTGAAGAAAAATACCTTGTTTATACTCAGCAGGACCTTCCACCCACCAGATTAAAGTTTCAATTGCTTCAAGCTGACAAAAGTAAAAAGGATATGGTCGTTGTTCCGGATCATGCCAGTGCTCTAAAAGTCGTCGCGTAACACTAGTAACACCGGGATAATCTGCAACACGCCATTCATTCAATCGTGTGCGAATTTCATTAACGGTTTTAAGCTCTTCTGTGCGCCGAGTGTTATTACGAGTATCAATGATTTCATAACCCGCTTTGCGTCTCTCTTTAATGAGATTCAATGTTCCATCAGTTGCCTGCTCCCAATGTTGGGCCGGGCACTCATAAGGAGAGTTGATAATTAAAGACTTAGGGGCAGGCATAAATTATGTCCTTAATCCAAAGCAATAATTTTGAGAGATTCAATACCGCGATCATCGACAATTTTTATGGCTACCTTATTGTTACCTCCAGCATCAAAAGGCAAAGATGTCGTACCATTGAATTGCTCTAATAATGATTCGTTCAGTTCAGCTTTTATATTTTTCTTTAATTTATTCCAACCATCTTTTTTTCCAGCCATCGGGAAAAAAACTTGCTGAGGGTAAAGCGACCTTTCATCGTAGTCCGTATCCAACATCCATGCCGCAATCTTGTTCTTTCCTCCTGACACAAGTTCACCTGACTTAGTATCGAAATAATCAAAACCATGTACTTCAACAATATATTTACCATCTTTTTGTTTTTGTACTTCTACATCCGGTTGACCCATCAACCAGAAACTATGCCCAGAGCGTTTTTTCTTTTTCAGATCATGAGTATGTAAATCATCATCCATTTTCAATCTTAGTAATGTCACTCCCGACCATTTTGTTTCGTCAATATCTTTAGCCGCTTCAGGATCAAACTCAAAAGCAGCAAATACAACATACTTTGGTGAAGGTCGTAATTTCTCAGCTTCTCGCAAAGCTAATTCAACTTGTTTTTGTTCCAATGCCGCATGT
>JBFIIJ010000092.1:0-7982 GCA_041601315.1 Gammaproteobacteria bacterium | reverse complement strand
GATGTAATATAAAAAAGCTAAACTGTAGTAGTGCATAATTGTATGCTTTAAACCGTCTTTTTGTATAGCGTGGATTTGACCCAATTTAATAGGTTTAGGTTTAATTCATGATTTTTCACATAATATTGATATATATCAAAATCCTATGTCTTTGATATATAGAGTATGTATAGGTATTAATAATAAAGGTTTTCGATGGATCAGTTAAATTTAAAATTGCCTGAGCTATATCTTAATCGTGAATTAAGCTTGTTGGAGTTTAATCGCCGCGTTTTTGAGCAGGCTAAAGATGAGCACAATCCTCTATTGGAACGTTTACGTTTTCTATGTATTGCCAGTACTAATCTTGATGAATTCTTTGAAATTCGTGTTGCTGGTTTAAATCAACAGGTTAAATACGGTTCAGTACAAACAGGCGAAGATAATCTTACTGCAGCTGAAATATTAAAAAAAATCAGCGAAGTCGCACATGACCTGGTAGCAGAGCAATATAAAATACTTAACGAAGTCCTAATTCCTGAATTATCCAAAGAAAAAATTCGCATCTTGCGACGAGCGCAGTGGAAACCTAAATTATCACGTTGGGTTAAACGTTATTTCAATCGCGAATTGATTCCTATATTAAGTCCTATTGGTCTGGATCCGTCACACCCATTTCCGCGAGTCTTAAACAAAAATTTATATTTCATAGTTACACTCGAAGGTAAAGATGCTTTTGGTCGAGAAGGTGGATTTGCGATTGTACAGGCACCACGATCATTGCCTCGTGTAATAGAAGTGCCAAAGGAACACTCAACCAGAACGCATGACTTTATTTTGCTGTCATCGGTTTTGCATGCGCATGTTGGTGATTTATTTCCAGGTATGAAAGTAACAGGTTGTTATCAGTTTCGTGTTACACGAAACAGTGATCTTTTTGTTTACGACGAAGAAGTCGATGATCTATTACGTGCCCTAGAAGGTGAATTACCCTCACGACGTTATAATGATGCAGTACGTCTTGAGGTGGCCGATAACTGTCCAGCAGAGATTAGTCAATTTTTACTTGACCAGTTTAAATTAACGGATGATGCATTATATCAAGTCAATGGACCGGTAAACTTAAATCGCTTATTGCAGCTTCATGATCTGGTTGATCGTCCTGAATTGGTTTACCCCGGTTTCACGCCTGAAATTCCGCCACGCTTACTAAAGACAACAAGTATTTTTGATACGTTGCATAACGGTGATATTTTATTGCTGCATCCGTTTCAATCATTTGCCCCTATTGTTGATTTCTTGCGTCAGGCGGCAAACGATCCTGCGGTATTGTCTATAAAACAAACCTTGTATCGAACGGGTAGTGATTCAGCTATTGTGCATGCATTGAAAGATGCTGCGCGTGCCGGAAAAGAAGTCACCGTTGTTATTGAATTACTCGCACGTTTTGATGAAGAAGCGAATATTGAACTGGCTAACGATCTGCAGGAAGCAGGCGCACATGTGGTTTATGGTGTTGTTGGTTATAAGACTCACGCAAAGATGATTATGGTAGTGCGAAGAGAAGGGCGATCATTGCGTCGTTATGTTCATCTCGGTACGGGAAATTATCACACTCGTACAGCAAGATTGTATACGGATTACGGTTTATTAACGGCTGATCAGGCAGTTGGTGAAGATGTTAATAAACTGTTTCATCAAATGACGGGTTTAGGTCGTGCGACAAAATTAAAAAAATTATTACAGTCTCCGTTTACCTTACATAAAGGGATACTCGATTTTATTAAGCAAGAAACCGATAATGCCAAAGCAGGTAAAGAAGCGCGCATTATTGCCAAGATGAATGCATTGGTTGAACCTGAAATTATTCGCGCTTTATATGAAGCTTCTATAGCAGGTGTAAAGATAGATTTGATCATTCGCGGAATATGCTGCTTAAGACCAGGTATTAAAGGTGTATCGGAAAATATTCAGGTGCGATCAATAATTGGTCGTTTTCTGGAACACACACGCATTTATTATTTTCATAATAACGGTAAACCCAATGTTTATTGTGCCAGCGCAGACTGGATGCAACGAAATTTATTTCATCGAGTAGAAGCGTGTTTTCCCATTGAAGAAAAACGTCCTCGAGATCAAATTATTAAATTTGGTTTATTGAATTATCTTTCTGATAATACTCAGGCATGGATTTTACAAACAGATGGAAGTTATCGTCGGGCTAAGGCGGGAAATGCAAAACCAAAAGCAGCGCAGCAGATTTTATTGGAACATTACTGCTCTTAATTAAATTTGAGCTTGTAATCGATTGCTGAAAGATAGTTAGCTTCTGTTTCAAGATCGGCTTCAGTCAACGGATGATCAGAAAGCCAGCCATCCTGAAATTTTAATGTAATAACATTCGCATTAATTTCTACATCGACATCCGGTGTTTTTATCGTGTTGCGGCTTCGATTTAAAACAATTGCCAACCTTAATATGATAATTAATTTAATCAGTTTATATTTAATTTCTTCAGTGACTGGATCGAATATTTCAGGCGCAAACTTTCTTCGATGTAGTCGCACCAATATACTTAGTAGTAATTGTTCATGTCGTGAGAAACCGGGCATGTCTGAATTACTTAATAAATAGGCTCCATGTTTGTGATACTGACTATGTGCGATAGCCAAACCAATTTCATGTAAGCGCGCAGCCCAACTGATCATTTTTAAATCTTCGTTCTTGTCTAATTGCCATTCAGACTTGATGTTTTTAAAAATATGTTTGGTAATTTTTTCAACATGATTGGCATGTTCGCTATCAACGCTATATCGGTTCATTAATCTATCAACCGTTTTATCGCGAACGTCAGTATTATGTTGGCGACCAATCTGGTCATGCAATAAGCCTTCACGTAGTGCGCCATCTGAATACTCCATCGAGTCAATTTCCAGCGCTTCAAATACAGCAGATAAAACAATGACACCACCAACAAAAACAGGAATACGATTTGACGAAAGCCCGACAAATTCAATTTTGTTTACATAACCAACAGAAATGAGTTCTTTTCTTAACTTAGCTAATGACTCTGCGGTTATACTGGTTTCGCTCCAGCCCTGATTAACAACTACATCGAGAATGGCATGAATAGTTCCCGATGTGCCGACTACTGCATCCCAGCCATATTTTTTATAGAATCCCTGAATACTTTCCAGTTCCTGTAGTGCAGCTATGCGGGCTTTACGACAGCGTTTTGCAGTAATTTCGCCGTCTTTAAAAAAGCGTTCACTAATGTTAACGCAACCCATAAACAGACTTTCAGTAACATCAGAGTCATAGCCTTTACCAATAATAAGTTCGGTACTACCGCCGCCAATGTCAACTACAAGACGTTTATCTGTCTCATTAAAAATGGTATGAGCTACACCAAGATATACGAGACGCGCTTCTTCACGTCCCGAGATGATTTCTATATTGTGTCCGAGGGCTTTATTAGCGAGTGACAAAAATTGCATTCCATTTCTTGCTTGTCGTAATGTATTTGTACCAACAGCACGTATATTTGAAGCAGGAATTGTTTTAATGCGTTGGCCAAATCTTTCCAGACATTGCAAGGCAACTTCAATCGCTTCATCCGTTAATATGCCTTCATCGTTCAGTCCGCCTGCAAGTCGTACCATTTCCTTGATGCGATCAACAATCAAAGCTCTGCCATCAACAACATTGGCAACAATCATATGAAAACTGTTTGAGCCTAAATCAACTGCTGCGTATGTTTCGTTGGGATCTGACAAGTTTGGAGTGCGCCTAGTTAAATAAAATAATGATTAATATAAAGGGCTTTTTAGCGCGACATGTTTTATATAAATGTAGCATAATAGAATGATATATCATTATTTATCATTATGACATTTCATCTATACATTATGCGTCATGCAAAGTCCGACTGGGCTGCTGCAGGCGCGTCAGATTTCGATCGGCCTATTAATAAACGGGGCAAGCGAAGTGCAATTCTGATTGGTGAATGGATGAGAGAAAATAATCGATTACCGCAGAAAATTATTTCATCGCCTGCGGTTCGTGCAAAACAAACAACAGAACTGGTAATTAAACAATTTCCCAGTATGAATTCAGGTGAAGTTACCTATGATAAAGATCTTTATTTAGCTGACCCAGATACATTAATTGAAGTTATTCAGCTCTATAAAAATGATCTCAATAGTTTAATGATAGTGGCGCACAATCCCGGTTTAGAACAACTCGTGCATTCTCTCTCGAGTGAGGCGGATACAGATTACAGAAGTATGACAACAGCAAATCTGGTGATATTCGAATACCTTGATAATCAATTCAATCCATTAACCGACAAAGGAAAGATAATCGAATTTATAAAACCAAAAGAGTTGGGGTAAATCCTACTTCTCAGCAACAACGTACGCTATCCAGCCTGCGTCCGCATCACCTTCAGTTTCAGGAATGAATTCGCCATTGCCTTCACCATCTTCATCAGCCTGTTCCCAGTAAACGGTTGGTTTAAAGCCTGCTTCCGTTAACATGTCGAGAATTTCCGGCATGGTCCATACTCGCCACTCATAAGTAAACGCATTCATCATTTTAGAGCCATCTTTAAATTTAAAGTGGATATGATTTTTAGCGATACCGGTGATCGGGTTATATCGATGTTGATCCCAGATGTAAGTGAAATTTTTGTACTTGGTTTTTTCTGTTAGTTCCTGATAAGCCTCATAACCTCCATAAGCATCAAGAAAAAATATTCCGTCATCAACTAAAGCAGCATATATGCTTTTAAAGTAATCAATAGTTAGTTTGCGATCTATCAATAGCCAATAACTAAAATTCATCGCCAGGACAATATCAACCGGGTCAGTTTTTACCGTGATAACATTATCGTTGATAACGTGTAAACGCTTTGTTTGATCAGGGCTGAGTTTCGATATCTTATTTTCCTTGCCCCATGCCAGCACTTCTTCATCAAGATCGATACATATTGCGGTATTAGTATTTCGACGTTTAATCCATTCACATGAAGTATTGGTAGTCCCACAAAAGTCTTCTCTTAAAGAAGTTGCATTACGATTTCTAAGTTTCTTATAGGTAGCATCAACAAAATCAATTTCTGCTTCAACGTTTTGTACGGAGTCTTCATAGTAAACATGACGATCTGCCAATTCAGCCATTGTTGGACCAGAGAGTTTCTTATTATTGTTCTTCTTATTTCTTGAAGCCATGATATTAACCGTTAAGATAGTGTAATGTTATTTATGTAAAAATCGGGAGTATAACGAATAGTTGTGAACATCTCATTAAATCATGCAACATGATTTTTTAATACTTTATATTACAGATTGGTTAAAACAATAAGATGAATTGGTGGGGAAAAATACTTGGTGGTGCCTTTGGCATGATGCTTGGTGGTCCGATTGGTGCCTTGCTTGGTGCTGTACTGGGCCATAACTTTGATAAGGGACTATCGTCCACTGCCGGGCAAACAGCAGGGCAATCTGGTTTTGGTAGACAAGAACGTGCACAAACTATGTTCTATACCGCAACCTTTTCAGTTATGGGACATGTTTGCAAAGCAGATGGGCAAGTTACTGAAGATGAAATAGCGCTAGCTAAAAGTGTTATGCAGAAAATGGATATGGATGCAGAGCAGCGCAAAGCTGCCATCGGGTTATTTAACGAAGGCAAGAAAGCCTCCTTTCCATTGAATGATATCGTAAACCAGTTTCGACAAGAGATCGGCTTTCGACCAAACCTGTTACGTATGTTTATCGAAGTACAGATCATGGCAGCCTATGCGGATGGTGTGATGGATCCGGCTGAACGTAAAGTTTTATTAAATATTTGTCAGCTTCTCAAAATATCGCAACACGAATTCGAACATCTCTGCGCAATGATTGGCGGTATGCAAGGCGGCTCATCAAAAGCTGGTCGCAATGATGGCTCACCTTCATTAAAACAGGCTTATGCTGTACTGGATATTAATGAATCAGCCAGTGCCAGTGAAATCAAAAAAGCGTATCGACGTCTGTTGAGCCAGCATCATCCGGATAAACTGGTCGCTAAAGGTTTACCGGAAGAGATGATGAAGGTCGCGACAGAAAGGACACACGAAATTAGAAAGGCATATGAAGTTATTAAGAAAGCGAAAAACCTTTAATTTTTAGCTAGCATCCAAAACATTGGGTATACTTACCCGAAAACAAATGAACACCGGATACAAATAGAGTGATAAGTCCATGAAAATAAAATCAATACTTGAGAAAAAAGGCAATGACGTTTACAGCATATCCGCGGATGGAACGCTGAAAGATATGGTAAAGGAAATGCTGGGAAGAAGTATTGGTTCCTTGCTCGTATTACACGACGATGGTTCTATTGCTGGAATTATTACTGAACGCGATTTTTTACATAACGTAGCCAAGAATGCAGATTCCTGGGAATCAGTTCGTGTTGGTGATGTGATGATAAAAAACGTATTAACGGCTTCTTCAGATGAAACTCTGGATGTCGTCATGTCTCGTATGACCAAGAATCGTGTTCGTCATATGCCGGTACTTGAATCAGATAAAGTTGTTGGTATCTTGTCAATCGGCGACATTATCTTTGCATCATTGGATGAAACGACTTTCCAGAATGAATTGATGAAGCGTTATATTAAGGACTGGCCGGAAGAAGATAAGCCAGAATTACTTACGCAATAAAACTACAATTCGATGGGGTTGTTATCCTGATCAGTAATGACTAATTCATTACTTTTTGCGAAATCAACCAGAAAGTCATACGTCATTCGGTCTTTCTCTTTAAGCGCCGGCTTTATCACGAAGCATTTGTGTTTATCTCCCTGTTTAATATTTACCAGAGGATTAAAGACAAGTCGTCCTGTCGGTCCATAAGTCGCCAAAGCATAATACAGACGTTCTGCCCAATCACTCGGACGAAACTTGTTTCCGTCTTTAGTCTCGCCTCGAAGAAGTATTTTTTCTATTGTCATTCCAGTCATTTTTGTTATTTAAACACATAGTCACACTACTTTTGCAGTGCAGCAAGGCGGGGATTATAAGGGAGGAAAATGGATTTTACGAATAGGAATTGGAGTTTCTTTTTACATTTGTTTCGCCTATGGCGGCGAGTCACTTTCTCTTGCGTGCTCAAGAGAAAGTAACCAAAGAGAAGAGCACCCTGATGCTTTGGCCTAAAGGCTACCCTCGTCGGCGTACTGTTATTCGGGTCGTGCATACATTCTTCCCTGAATGAATGCGCTCAATTGTGCATCCATGCACAATTGCCCCGATAACATCACGCCTCCTCAGCAAAGCATCACGGGAATAAAACACAACAAAATTTAATAAGGATGATTTATACTGCTTTCGACCCAAAGCAGACATAAATATATTCTTAATTTTATACTGTCACTATGAGCATTGATAAGATTTACACAATTAATGATTATTATGATGGACCTGTTGAAGGCGTTACTTCGCTTAATGGGGAACCGCATGTATATAAATGTATCTTCGATCATAATGAAGACGAATATTCAAAAAACTATTATTTACAACCCATATCAAATGAAATATTAACTCTCGTATTAGAGCAATGGGAAATTTGGTTGAGATGGAAAGCAGCCTTTGATAAAGGTCTTACAACAAGAGAATCTCATCCCTCGCTACCTGCTGAACGTAAAAGGTATGATGAGATACAAAATCTCATACAATCAGAAATTAATATTATTGAAGAGTCATGTAAAATTATGCAGGCAAGGTTTCAAGTACCTAGTAAACCAAACTGGGAAGCAAAATGGTTAGTTCAATGGATCAAACCAAGTTCAAATATCTAGTATTCATCTATAGTTATTAATGTCCGTATATGGACTCCTCCTCAACTGCAAGTACTCCGTTTTCATGGTGGTTGGGTACGACTGCTCACGTATATTCGGCCTCATATAACGCATCGCTTTTGATGCAGGGCCATAATGGGCTATTCGCGCGTTCACT
>JBFIIJ010000091.1:0-8044 GCA_041601315.1 Gammaproteobacteria bacterium | reverse complement strand
TTGGCATGCCATTCTTTTTTATTGGTAAACACACCACTATAAGATGTACCTATCGCATACATACAAGCACCGGTTAAGGTTGCGTAATCCAGTATTAATGATGGTTTTTCTTTTGATGCAAGTGCAAGCGTATCAGACAAGACCATGCGACCTTCAGCATCGGTATGAATAATTTCTATTGTCGTGCCATCAGAGGCAGTAATCACATCATTCGGCTTATAGGCCTTAGGACCGATATGATTCATTGCTAACGCCATCCAACATTCAACCGGACGATTAAAATTCAATTTACTTAAAGCTAACAAGGTTCCAAGTGCAACAGCACTTCCTTGCATGTCTTCATGCATACCATACATAAAGTTCGCTGGTTTAAGGTTTGTACCACCAGTGTCATAACAAATGCCCTTTCCTACTAAAAAGACTTTCTTCCCTTTTGCTGTTTTCGGTGTGTAACGTAAACGAACAATGCCCGCATCTGCTTTTGGACTACCTTGTGCTACGGCTAGAAAAGCGCCGGCTTTTTTCTTTTTTAAAGTGGCTTCGTCATAAAACTCAAGCTTCCATTTATTTTCGCGTGCAATTTGTTTTATTTCTTTAAGGTATTCTGTTGGTGTTAATTTATTTGGCGGAAGAATACTTAAGCTTCGTGTTAAGGCATTGCCTTCGGCAATAGCAAAGCTTTGCTTAAAACCGTGTCTTGCATGCACTCCAAATAATGATAATTTTGATAAACGAGATGCCGTTTGTTTATCACTTTTAAATTTCGGCATTGTCGCTGCAGCAGCAAGTGCTGCTGAGATTAATGCTTCAGCAATGCGTTCTGAATCTTCAGCAATAAATCCACTAACAACAATTCCAAGTTGCGCAGGATTACTGGATGAATGTTCAGCTACCATCTTTCTTGCCAACGTTAATAAATCAAAACTGTTGATACTGGATTCAATAGCAGCAAAAGCAACATGACTTGAGTTTTCATTTGGCAAATCAATAACCACAGGAACACTATCCGCTTTTTTCAAATCCAGTTGTTTGCGGCGGTTAATTAGCTGTGTCTGATGAGGAAATTTGCTTTGTTTACTTATCGTTTTTTCCAAGGGATGAGCAAAAATCATTAACCAATTACCAATGGCATTTATATTCTGTTTCGTTGGAGGTGTGGCTTTTTGTTGTAACTTAATGCTCATGATGTCAATTATCCTTAAGTATTCTCAATATATTGTCTTTTCTGGTATTTATTATGCATATAAGCTTGTGCATACTAATAAATGATACTTTTACTAAAAATAATCCTAAAATAGAATCAAGGTCAGATAAAAAAAGAATAATACCAGTTTGTTCAATAACAAGCGGTTTATTCTGATAATAATGGATAAGGATACTGATCAGCATGTCAGAACAAGATAAAGATATCGATCCACAAGAAACTCAAGAATGGCTTGAAGCATTGGATTCCATGCTCGAGCACGAAGGCATTGAGCGCGGACACATTATACTGGAACTACTTGTTGCCCGCGCGCGAAAGACCGGAGCTTACCTGCCCTATTCAGCCAATACGGCTTATTTAAATACTATTCCTCCATCTCGTGAAGAAAAAACACCTGGCGATGCAGGTCTTGAATGGCGTATTCGTTCATTGATTCGCTGGAATGCCATGGCAATGGTGGTCCAGGCAAATCGTAAAAGTAGTGAGCTCGGTGGCCATATCTCCAGCTTCGCTTCTTCTGCCACCTTATATGATGTGGGCTTTAATCACTTTTTTCATGCCCCCAGTGAAGATCACGGAGGTGATTTACTTTTTATACAAGGACATTCAGCACCGGGAATTTATGCGCGGGCTTTCATGACTGGCCGCATTACGGAAGAACAAATGCTTAACTTCCGTCAGGAAGTCGACGGAAATGGTTTGTCTTCATACCCGCATCCCTGGTTGATGCCGGATTATTGGCAATTTCCCACTGTATCAATGGGACTTGGCCCCTTAATGGCAATTTATCAGGCTCGATTTATGCGATACATGGAAAACCGGGAACTGATCAAAGACACCAATCGCAAAGTCTGGGCATTTATGGGTGATGGTGAAATGGATGAGCCGGAATCACTTGGCGCTATCGGTCTCGCTTCTCGTGAAAAACTCGATAACCTGATCTTTGTAGTGAATTGTAATTTGCAGCGTTTAGATGGCCCGGTTCGTGGTAACCATAAAATTATTCAGGAATTGGAAGGCACGTTTCGCGGTGCCGGCTGGAATGTAATTAAAGTTATATGGGGGTCTTATTGGGATCCATTAATTGCTCGCGATACTTCAGGTTTATTATACAAACGTATGGAAGAAGTGGTTGATGGTGAATATCAGACTTATAAAGCGAAAGATGGTGCTTATGTTCGCAAACATTTTTTTGGTAAATATCCTGAGTTAAGAGAAATGGTTGCTAATATGTCAGATGATGATATCTGGCGTTTGAATCGTGGTGGTCACGATCCACACAAAGTTTATGCCGCTTATGCTGCTGCTGTTAAGCATGAAGGTCAGCCTACAGTGATTCTTGTTAAAACGGTAAAAGGCTATGGCATGGGTGAAGCCGGTGAAGGACAAAATATTACTCATCAACAGAAAAAGATGGGAGAAGAGTCTCTCAAACATTTTCGTGATCGTTTTAATATTCCTATTAACGATGAAGAAATAAAAGATGCGCCATTTTATAAACCGGCGGAAGATAGCGAAGAAATAAAATATTTAAAAGAACGACGCGAAGCACTTGGTGGTTATTTCTTCGGTAAACGAAATCCTGCACCGGAACTTGATATCCCTGATATTTCACTACATCAAAAATTACTCGAAGGAACAGGTGATCGCGAAATTTCAACAACGATGGCGTTTGTTCGTTTTCTCAATTCATTATTAAAAGATAAAAATATTAGTAAGCATATTGTCCCGATTGTTCCTGATGAAGCGCGTACTTTTGGTATGGAAGGCATGTTTCGCCAATACGGTATTTATTCTGCTGTCGGACAACTTTATGAACCGGTCGATTCAGATCAGGTGATGTATTATCGCGAAGATATAAAAGGACAATTACTCGAAGAGGGTATTAATGAAGCCGGAGGCTATTCTTCCTGGATCGCGGCAGCAACCTCATATCGAAATAACGGCATCCAGATGATTCCGTTCTTTATCTATTATTCCATGTTCGGTTTTCAACGTATTGGCGATTTAGCATGGGCATCAGGTGACATGCGTGCACGAGGATTCTTATTGGGTGGCACTGCGGGAAGAACAACGCTTGCAGGTGAAGGTTTGCAACATCAGGATGGTCATAGTCATTTGTTTGCCTCCACCATTCCAAACTGTATTTCTTATGATCCTACCTTTGCTTATGAACTAACCGTGATCATGCAAGATGGTATGCGTCGTATGTTTCAAAATCACGAAGATGTTTTTTATTATCTGTCTGTGATGAATGAAAACTATGTGCATCCGGCAATGCCCAAAGGAGTTGAAGAAGGCATTATTAAAGGAATGTATTTATTTCAAAAACCTAATAAGGGTAAAGCACAAATTCAACTTATAGGTTCTGGAACAATATTACGCGAAGTGATTGCTGCTGCTGATTTGTTACAAGATGATTTTGGTATTGCTTCCAATATTTGGAGCGCGACCAGTATGAATGAATTACGTCGCGAAGGTTTATCAGTACATCGCTGGAACATGTTACACCCAACAAAGAAAGCAAAAGTATCTTACGTTGAATCTTTACTAAATGATAAAGCTATTCCAGCACTGGCTGCAACGGACTACATGAAAGTTTATGCAGATCAAATCCGTGAATTTATTCCAGCTCGTTATTCAGTATTAGGAACAGACGGCTTTGGTCGAAGCGACACCCGAAAACAATTACGCAAGTTCTTTGAAGTTAATCGTTACTATGTTGTTGTTGCTGCTCTCAAGACATTAGCTGACGAAGGAAGTGTTCCTGCAAAAACGGTTGCGGATGCGATAAAGAAATATGGTATCGATCCGGATAAACCGGAACCAACAACAGTTTAATTAATTAAGGGATTATTAAGGGCAATTGTGGCAACAGAAAAAGAAATCTTACTTCACGATATCGGCGACTTCGACACAGTTGAAGTGATCGAGATTGCTGTCAGTGTTGGCGACCAAGTTAATGCTGAAGATACTTTAATTACACTTGAGAGTGAAAAGGCGACGATGGATATTCCTTCACCTCAAGCAGGTGAGATTAAACAAATTAAAGTTAAAGTTGGCGACAGAATAAAAGAAGGCTCGCCTATCGTCAGCTTACTTTCATCTGAAACAACGACTGAAGTTGAAGAACAGAAAGAACCAGAAAAAGTTGAAACAAAACCTGCAGAAGAAAAAACAGTAGAAACACTTACTGAACCTCGGCCTGCACCAGAAATCCCGGCAACAAGTCAATTAGTAGGACAAAGCCAATCGGCAAAAGCGCATGCCAGTCCTTCTGTCAGACGATTTGCAAGAGAACTGGGGGTTGATCTTGGTCTGGTCTATGGAAGTGGACCTAAAGGCCGAATTTTAAAAGAAGATGTTAAAGCCTTTACCAAAAGCATTATGTCTGGCGAGAAACTGTCAAACAAAGGTGCGTTTGCATCTCCTGAAGTACCGCCGGTTGATTTTTCAAAATTTGGTGATATAGAAACAAAAGAATTAACTCGTATTCGTCGTTTAACAGGACAAGCACTACATCGTAGCTGGATAACAGTACCGCATGTCACTCAGTTTGATGAAGCTGACATTACTGAACTTGAAGAATTTAGAAAATCAAAAATTCAAACAGCAAAGAAACAAGGCATTAAATTAACCTTGATTGCTTTTTTAGTAAAAGCAGTGGTTGATGCACTACAACAATATCCGGAATTTAATTCTTCTTTAAGTGCAGATGGTGAAAATATTATTATTAAAAAATATTTTCATATCGGTGTTGCGGTGAATACAGATAACGGCTTAATGGTACCTGTAATTAAAGATGCCGATAAAAAAGGATTGTTTGATATCGCTAAAGAAATTAGTGACCTCAGTGAAAAAGCAAGAGAAGGAAAAATTTCTCCTAAAGATTTGCAAGGCGGCTGTTTTACTATT
Source organism: Gammaproteobacteria bacterium (assembly GCA_041601315.1). GTDB lineage: Bacteria > Pseudomonadota > Gammaproteobacteria > Eutrophobiales > Eutrophobiaceae > UBA7359. The sequence goes on along the minus strand of JBFIIJ010000091.1, from coordinate 2,925 downwards.
TCAAGTTTAGGCGGCATTGGTGGTTTAAATTTTACACCGATTGTGAATACTCCGGAAGTTGCCATTCTTGGTGTTTCTCGCGCAACAATAAAACCGGTTTATGAAGGTGGCGAACTTGTTCCACGTTTAATTATGCCGTTTTCTTTATCTTATGATCATCGCGTTATTGATGGTGTTGCTGGCGCTCAATTCACTCAGTTTTTAAATACCATCCTAACTGACATACGTCATATACTTCTTTAATACTCTATTTGGACATAAGCTTTGATTAAAGATATTAACGTTCCTGATATTGGTGATTTCGATGCTATCGAAGTAATCGAGATTTCTGTTTCAGTCGGCGATGCAATAGAAAAAGAACAAACGATGATCACATTGGAAAGTGATAAAGCAACAATGGACATTCCTTCGCCGGATGCGGGAATTGTTAAAGAGATTGCTGTTAGTGTTGGCGACAAAATATCACAGGGACATTTAATTCTTAAGCTTGAGACTGAAACAAAGTCTGAATCTGCTGCAGAACCATTAGAAAGTAAACCTGAACAAACACCAACTTCTGTACAAGACACATCCACCGCAAATATTAGCGGAGACAATCATGCACAAGTTGTCGTATTAGGTGCTGGACCTGGCGGTTATACCGCGGCGTTTCGTGCTTCTGATCTTGGCTTAAAAACGATATTAATAGAACGCTACTCTTCCATTGGTGGCGTTTGCTTAAACGTCGGCTGCATTCCTTCCAAAGCATTGCTGCATGTCGGTAAAATAATTTCAGAAGTTGACGAATTAAAAGAACACGGCATTGATCTTGGATCAAAAATACCTGATCCAAAACCAGTGCGCGTATGGACTGAATCAGTCGTTAATAAACTGACATCAGGTTTAAAATCCATGGCCAAACAACGAAAAGTAGAAATCGTTCATGGTGTCGGTAAATTTACTTCTGCTAACTCTATCGAAGTAGAAGAAAATGGCGAAACAAAAACCATTACATTTGACCACGCCATTATTGCTGCTGGCTCACAAGCAACAAAATTACCAACGCTACCCGATGATTCTCGCATCATGGATTCAACTGATGCTTTGTTACTCGAAAAGATACCAAAGCGAATGCTTGTTATTGGCGGTGGCATTATAGGTCTAGAAATGGCAACGGTTTATGCTTCATTGGGTTGTAAAATTACTGTTGTTGAAATGTTAGATAGTCTCATTGCCGGTTGCGATAAAGACATCGTTCGTCCATTGCAAAAACGTATTAAAAAACTCTACGAAAATATATTTTTAAAAACAGCCGTCACCTCAGTGAAAGCAATGAAAGGTGGGCTCGAAGTATGTTTTGATGGAAAAGATGCGCCTGAGAAAGACAAGTTCGATGCAATACTCGTCGCAGTTGGACGCCAACCAAATGGAAATAAAATTGGTGCGGATAAAGCCGGTGTTAATGTAAGTGACAGAGGTTTTATATCAGTCGATGATCAACAACGAACAAATATTCCCCATATCTTTGCTATTGGCGATATCGTCGGACAACCGATGTTGGCACATAAAGCAACGCACGAAGGCAAGATAGCCGCTGAAGTCATTGCCGGACACAAAGTTGGTTTTGATAACAGGTTTATTCCTTCCGTAGCTTATACCGATCCTGAAATAGCCTGGGTGGGATTATCAGAAACCGAAGCCAAAGAAAAAGGCATTGAATACGGTAAAGGTGTTTTCCCATGGGCTGCCAGCGGTCGTTCATTATCTTTGGGTCGTGATGAAGGTATTACTAAAGTTCTATTTGATAAAGAAACAAAACGTATTTTAGGCGCAGCCATTGTCGGCCCCAATGCCGGCGACTTAATTGCTGAATGTACACTTGCGATTGAAATGGGCGCTGATGCCGAAGATATCGGGCTAACCATACATCCTCATCCTACTCTTTCTGAAACTGTTGCTATGGCAGCCGAAGTTTTCGAAGGCACAATTACTGATCTTTATATACCTAAGCGATGATAAATCTAAGCTATAACTTTAAAAGTACTTTTTATATTTAAGCGAAAGACTTTAATTTAAATCATGGACATTGATAATCGCATCTTTAACCCTTTGAAGATGTATGATTGGACTGACTTACCTTGGCTGATAGGCCTTATATTACTCTATATCCTTCTCGCCAAAGTTTCACTTACCTACTTTGCAATACAACCTCAAGTAAGTCTCGTGTGGACACCAAGTGGCTTATCCGTTGCGGCCTTATTAATAGCAGGAAAAAAATATTGGCCTGGTGTTTTTTTCGGCGCACTTTTTGTAAATCTCTTAGTAGATACGCATGCTGGTATGCTGGTTATTGCAATAGGAAATACACTTGAAGCACTGACCTGTGTCTGGTTATTAAATCACTTATACCGCTTTGACTCTTCACTTACACAACCACAACACTACTTATGGTTAAGTCTTACTGGTGCACTGGGTGCTTGTGTAAGTGCCTTGATCGGCACAACCACATTACATCTAGTAGGAGGTCTTACACAACATTACGTCGCACTATTACAATGGTGGCAAGGTGATTTTCTCGGCATCATTATGCTGACACCACTAATTCTAGTATGGAAAAAATTACCTATTGGATGGTTCAAAAGTGAACGACTACTGGAAACGATTACTTGCTTCAGTCTCTCTTTTATTTTCGGACAAATTATCTTCCTGGATTGGTTTCATGAATCATTTGGATTTATAACGCAGGACTATTGGATATTTCTTTTTGTTGTTTGGGCAGCTGTACGTTTTGGTCTTCATGGCACCTTACTTATTATCAGCATGTCAACTATTCAAGCATTACTGAGTGTTGTACATGATATCGGTTTTTTTGCCCATGATCTTGAAAAATCAGGGTTATTCAATATTTGGTTGTATATATTAGTACTCTTTTTTGTCGGTGTAACT
>JBFIIJ010000090.1:0-8081 GCA_041601315.1 Gammaproteobacteria bacterium | reverse complement strand
TCGCCATAACTATAAAACCGATACTTTTCATTTATCGCATGTTGATAGGCATTCATTATATTTTCTTGCCCGGCAAAGGCACAAACTAACATTAACAATGTTGATTCGGACAAATGAAAATTCGTTAGTAACATATCTATTACTTTAAATTTGAAACCCGGATAAATAAAAATATCGGTATCACCTTCAAAGCTAGTTAGCTCACCATTCCTCGCTGCAGTTTCCAGACTTCTTACAACAGTTGTTCCGACTGCCAGTACACGTCCACCATTTTTTTTTGTTTCATTAATTTTTTCTACTACTTCTAAAGGAACACGAACATATTCACTATGCATTTGATGATTGGCTATATCATCAACACGAACGGGTTGAAATGTTCCTGCGCCAACGTGCAAAGTTAATCTTGTATTATCAATGCCACTATCTTTCAGATCACTTAATAATTTCTCAGTGAAATGTAACCCCGCAGTTGGTGCTGCCACAGCACCGGGTTTATCTGAAAAAACAGTTTGATAACGTTCTTTGTCAAAACCTTCATCTTCTCTATCAATGTAAGGTGGCAACGGCATATGGCCAAGACGGTTGAGTACATTCAACAGTTTCTCTTCGCCATCATAACTGAGCAAAAACATATCACCGTTTCGTCCTAACACTTCAAAACTCGTGTTTTCATCAAGCAGCAACAAAGACCCCTGTTTCGGTGATTTACTTGCACGAAGCTGAACCAATAAAGTTTTCTCATCTCGAATACGTTCGAGCATGATCTCAACCTTGCCACCTGTTTCCTTTCGAGCGAATAATCGTGCGGGAATGACACGTGTATCGTTCAATACGATTAAATCACCCGGTTTTAAATAATCTGAAAATTGTTTGAATGATGTATCTGTAATCTTGCCTTCAGGCTCAAGACACAGCAGCCGACTACTATCACGATTTACGGTTGGATACTGTGCAATCAGCTCTTCAGGGAGGTCATAAGAAAAATCACTGGTTTTCATGGCGCGCGATATTAGCAGAAATAAAGCTGAATTAGTTTAATTCCAGACAGCTAATATTGACCTTATGCTGGCATTCCTTATACTTGCCGCCTGCTTTCTCATGGCCGGGGTGGCGGAATTGGTAGACGCGCCGGATTCAAAATCCGGTTTCTTCGGAAGTGCGAGTTCGATTCTCGCCCTCGGCACCATAAATTATTAATTTGGCAATTTCGTTTCTAAAACTTTACCGCCAATATCATTAATTAATATTTCTATTAATTCTGTCTGCTTTAATAACAATGTTTTATCAATTGACCGTAAAACAATATTCACGCCTAACTTGCCGCGCTTAAAATAAGGATAACTACCGATACTCACTTTTTCGCAATCATTTTGAATTCTAGACATGCCTTCAGCTAATTTACTCTCGGTTAAGTTAGTACAAACACTTGCACTTAAGATTGGTGGGCCACTGACCAATCGATCGATCAATGCATCAAACATCGCCTGCATAATGCTCGGCACACCGGCAAGCACAAATACATTTTTGATTTGAAATGCTGGAGCACCGCTAACAGGGTTATCAATTAATGACGCACCTTCGGGTATGTCTGCCATTTTCAAACGCGCTTCTGTTAACGTTCCCGGATCGTAATAACGTTCCATACAGGCCACTGCTTCAGGATCGCGAAATAATTTCAGGTCGAATGCTTTGGCGATTGAAGCTGTTGTTATGTCATCGTGCGTTGGACCTATACCACCGGTAGTAAACACGTAGTCATAATTTTCAGAATAGGATTTAACTCTATCTATGATGGTTGATTCAATATCGGGAATAACGATAACTTCGGCCAGAATAATGCCCAGCTTCTCGAGGTTTTTGCCGATGTATGAGATATTCAGATCTTGTGTGCGACCAGACAATATTTCATTGCCTATGATAATAACGCCAGCAGTTTTCTGCTTGTCGTTATTGCTCAAGGTGATTATCTCGCGAGGAAAAATTCACCATGACTGACCCAATGAGATATGTTTCATCGGCTGTCAGGAACAGCAAATTTTTTATGCCGCTTGTACCGGAATGTGATCTTTAATGCGGATGATATTATTTTCTGCGTCAAGATAAACAAGCTTGGGTTTGAACGTTTTCATTTCATTCTCGTTTAATCGAGCATAAGCACAAATAATAACGCGATCACCTGGGTTTGCCTTGTGTGCTGCTGCGCCATTTACAGAAATGATGCGCGAATTTTCTTCAGCACGTATGGCATAGGTCGTAAAACGCTCACCATTAGTGATGTTATAAATATCGATCTGTTCATATTCATGAATGCCTGCCTTATCCAGCAGTGCTCCATCTATGGCACAAGATCCATCGTATTCAAGCTCTGAATGTGTAACACAGGCTTGATGAAATTTTGCTTTTAAAACCGTAATTTCCATTGTGATAGTGAGTATTTAGATTTAAATGTGGATATTACCTGACATCATGCAGGGGTCAATCATAAGGTTTGCACCGCAACATTGTCAATTAATCTGGCTTTTCCTAACCAGGCCGCCGCTATTATTACAAGTTTTTGATTTTTTGGCACTTTTAGCGTCTCCGCATCACAAATACTTAAATATTCTGGTTTAAAGCCTGCTTCTTTTAAAGCTGAAATAGCCTCTTTTTCAAGCTTTTCATAGTCTTTGTCGCCATTTTCTATTGCTTTCGCAACTTCACTGATACATTTATGCAGAAATGGTGCCTGTAGCCTTTCGCTCTCGATTAAATATTGATTGCGCGAACTCATCGCCAATCCATCATCTTCTCTAATTGTCGATGAACCAATAATTTCTATCGGTAAATTCAGGTTTTTTACCAAACTTCGAATGACTAATAATTGCTGATAATCCTTTTCGCCAAATATCGCCATATCTGGTTGCACGATATTAAATAATTTTGTGACTACCGTTGCGACGCCTTTGAAATGTCCCGGACGAAATTTACCGCAGTATATTGAATCCAGTTCCGGTACGGTAACTTCCGCCGTTACTTCATTTCCATTGGGATAGATTTCATTGTTATCAGGCATAAAAACCAAATCGACATTTAATTTTTCTAACTGCTTTAAATCAACATCTAATGTACGCGGATAACTTTCAAAATCTTCGCCTTGAACAAATTGCGTTGGGTTTACAAACAGGCTGACAACAACATAATCCGCACGTTCTTGTACTTGTTTAACTAAAGACAAATGTCCTGTGTGTAAATTGCCCATCGTTGGAACAAGTGCAATTGTTTTTTCTGAACATCGAACCGTTGCGAGTTGCTCGCGCAAACTTTTAATTTTAGAAATCTGTAGCATTACTCGAATGAATGTTCGACTGATGGAAACGATTTGTTTTTAACTTCGCTGACATAAGCTTTGATTGCGCCCGCAATTGAATCTTTACCAACAAGAAAATTTTTGCTGTGCTTCAATGTTTTACCTGTCAAACCAAGCATGTCATACACAACTAATACCTGAGCGTCACAATCAGGACCAGCGCCTATTCCAATCACCGGTATATCCAATGATTGTGAAACATCTGCAGCGACTCTTGCAGGAATACATTCAAGCACTAAACAAGCGGCACCAGCTTCTTGTAATGCCAGAGCTTCTTGTTTCAGTTCGTTTGCTGTTTCTTTTGTTTTTGCTTGAACGTGATATCCACCAAACTTATTAATAGACTGCGGTATTAAACCGAGATGACCACAAACTGGAATTCCTTTTTCTGTTATAAAAGAAACGATTTTGCAAATTTCATCATTGCCACCTTCCAATTTAACAACCTCAGCACCACCTTCATTAACTAGACGTAATGCATTTTCCAGCCCTTGCTCAGGCGATGAATAACTATTTACAGGCATGTCACTAATAATTAGTGCGCGTTGACTTGCCCCGCTCACTAAACGCGTATGATAAATCATATCGTTCATAGTGACGTTTAAAGTAGTTGCTTCACCATGCAACACCATACCGAGTGAATCACCAACCAATAAGACATCAACGCCTGCTTCGTCTTGCAACTTGGCATAACTCGCATCGTATGACGTCAAACAGGCGATTTTTTCACCTGATGATTTCATTTGTTTCAATGTATTAACAGTAACTTTTTCAGTCATAGCTCTTTCGGATTGAAATAATGCTTGCCCTTTGGAAGCTGGCTAATATGTTCAAGCAATAAATTATAATCTGTATCATTACCGGACAAATCAAAATCATTTGTATTCACAATAAGTAAAGGCGATGTTGAGTAGTAATAAAAAAACTCAACATAGGCTTCCGATATTTTTTTAACATAATTGCGGTTAATAGGCCGTTCATAATCATGCCCACGTTCAACGATTCGCTGCATTAATGTATCTATAGGTGCTTGCAGATAAATCACTAAGTCTGGTACTGGCGCGTCCAATGTTAACCGATCATATACTTGTTTATATAAAGACAACTCATCTTCATCTAAAGTAATCGAAGCAAATAATTTATCTTTCTCAATTAAAAAATCCGAGACTTGTACTGGCTTAAACATATCTGTTTGTCGCAACGATTCTATTTGCTTCGCGCGTTGAAATAAAAAATATAACTGAGTAGGCAGGGCAACTGATTTTGGATCAGAATAAAAACGAGGTAGAAACGGATTTTCTGTTGCCAGCTCCAACATTAATTCGGTGTTAAATGTTTTGGCTAAACGTTTTGCCAAAGTTGTTTTACCGACACCAATCGGCCCTTCAACAACAATATAGTCTGGATGACTTTTGCTCATTGCAAAATCTCCAAACCATCTTGATCAAGTTTTGATAACAAATCACTAACGCAGCCCTTTTCGGGAATAACGCAATCAGGGTTAATTTCCGCAAGCGGCACAAGCACAAAAGAACGGTTTAACATCTCAGGATGAGGGATAATTAAACGATCATTTTGAATAATATCTTCGCCAAACATTAATATATCCAGATCCAGTGTTCTCGCGCCCCAACGTTCATTACGTACACGGCCATGTTCGTTTTCAATTACTTGTAAACTATCTAACAACGCTAGTGGCTCCAGTTCAGTTTCTATTTGGACAACGGCATTAACATAATCATCCTGATCTTGTGGGCCAACCGGTTTACTTTTATATAAAGAAGAGATGCTGATTATTTGGGTGGATTGTATCTCGCCAAGCGATTTAATGGCAGCAGTAACGTGTTCTTTTGGTGATCCTATGTTGCCGCTAAGATTACTACCGAGACCAATATAAACCGTTGTCATGAATCAGTAGACTTATTATTGCGACGACCTCGAGGTCTGCGACGTGAGCGTGGTTTATGATAACCGGATTTTATTTTTGTTTGTCCCGCCAAAGGTTCTTCTAATTGTTCCTTAGTCCAATAACCAACCAATTCTTGTAATTCCTCACCTGCTTCGGCACGTAATAATAAGAAATCATAAGCAGCGCGAAATTTTGCATGCATTAATACTCGCAACGATCGTTTCCTGATTCGTTTTAATCTGACTTGTAATGACCAGATATCACGCGCCATTTGAGTAAAGCGTCTGGGCATTGCAAGACTCAGTATTTGTTTTGAGATAACCGTATCGCCGGCAAGCTGCACCGCTTCAATTTCAGACAAACCATTAGCAATGTGATCATCTGCAATTGTTCTCATTGGTTCCCATAAGAATGCGGCTATTAAAAAACCGGGAGTGACTGAACTGCCTTCATTTAAACGTTGATCAGTATTTTTTAATGCCTGCATAATGAACGCGTGCGGATAATCTTTTTCATGAGTATCCAAGAGTTGATTAGTTTGTGGGAATAGATATTTAAACAAATCGTAATGGCGTAACTTTTCAAATGTTTCTAATGCACAGCCACCCATAAAAAGTTTAAGCATTTCTTCAAACAAACGAGCTGAGGGAATCCCTTCTAATAAATCAGCATGTTGGCTAATCGGTTTTTCTGCTTCAGGATGAATTCTTAAACCTAATTTCGCTGCAAATCGAACCGCGCGAAGCATCCGTACCGGATCTTCGATATATCGCTGTGATGGATCACCAATTAATTTTAATTGCCCCGCATCAAGATCTTTAACACCGCCGACATAATCAACAATAGAAAAATCTTTGATATTGTAAAACAAGGCATTGATTGTGAAATCACGGCGCCAGACATCATCATCTATATCACCATAGACGTTATCACGAATAATCCGACCTTCTTCCATACGACCAGCGCCTTCATCAGACACATGATGTGCCGCACGAAAAGTAGACACTTCAATAATCTCATCACCAAAACGAACATGCGCTAATCTGAAACGTCGTCCAATTAAACGACAATTTCGAAACAATTCCCGGATTTGCTCTGGCTTGGCATCGGTCACCACATCAAAATCTTTCGGCTCTCTACCCAATAAAATGTCGCGAACACCACCACCAACAAGGTAGGCTTTATAATCAGCATTCTTCAGGCGATACAACACCTTCAACGCACTTTCACTAATTGATGTGCGGGAAACCGTATGTTGATCGCGTGGAATGATTGTGGGTTCGATCTTCAACTGAACAATCTTTGAGGGCTTATCTGACACTGTTATTTAGAATAATATTATGTGGACACCTAATAGAATCTTATAATAGCTTACTTCATACACCATTGCTCCCTTCGTCTAGTGGCCCAGGACGTTGCCCTCTCACGGCGAAAACAGGGGTTCGAGTCCCCTAGGGAGCGCCAATCCGTTATTTTTTCAGCTTTTCACTCAAATTTATAAGTGTCGCCAATTGCAATACACTCTTTACTCACTTAATCTTACCTAACGGTTTCATAAATCTACAAGGAACCCCACAAAGCTGCTTTATTAAGGACAATAATATGAAACTACTATTCATGGTGTACCTGAGTATTTTTTCCGTCAACCTATTTGCTGCCGGACCGCAAACAACCAGTTATCAGGGTATATTAACAGATTCAGGTGGTGCCCCTATTACCGACACTTTAGGTGTAGAGGTACATCTCTATAATGCTGCAACTAATGGCACAGAACTCTATAGTGAATCGCATTCCAGTGTATCTATTGTTGATGGTCTTTTTACCTTAGACATAGGTGGTGGAAGTGTACTAATCGGCAACTTCGACGCCAGTATATTTATTAATAATACTGTCTGGATGGAATTAATTGTTGACGGTGAATTACAAAGTCCCCGTCTTTCTTTCATGACCGTACCGCATGCGTTCACCGCGGAATATGCTGATGATGCCGGGACGCTTGATGGAAATGATGCAAATACATTTGCTACGAATGCAACAACTACTGCCTTACAAAGTCAGATTGATAATTTGCAGGCAACGCTAGTTACAATGCAAACAAGCATTGGAGCGAACACCACAAACATTGGAACGAATACATCAGCTATCACAATTAATGGCGGGCTCATCTCTACGAACACCGCATCTATTGGAACAAATACTTCGGCTATCTCAACTAATGGTGGGCTCATCTCTACGAACACCGCATCTATTGGAGCAAATACTTCGGCTATCTCAACCGTGGAAGATAAGACTCAGTTTCTCACAATTAATGGCACCGAGATGATTATTACCGGTGCGAACCTGAATATTCAAAGTGGCTCGGGCACGACAGACGGAACGGTTAACGGCCTTGGTAATCTCATCGTTGGTTATAACGAAAACAGTGGTGATACACGAACTGGTTCGCATAATCTGGTGGTAGGCAGAAATCATAGCTACAGTAGCTTTGGTGGTTTGGTTGTTGGTTACGACAATACGATTAGTAATATATATGCTAGCGTCAGCGGAGGATACTTTAATACTGCAAGTGCATCCCACGCTAGTGTCAGCGGCGGATACAACAATACTGCAAATGGAATTAACGCGAGTGTCAGCGGCGGATACAACAATACTGCAAGTGCATTACTCGCCAGTGTCAGCGGCGGATACAACAATACTGCCAGTGGATATTCTTCAAGTGTCAGCGGCGGACGAAATAACACGGCGAGCGGCACTTATACCAGTGTTGTCGGCGGGGGATTTACCGGTGGTGTTGATGATGGTAATGAAGCCTACGCTGACTACTCC
>JBFIIJ010000089.1:0-8143 GCA_041601315.1 Gammaproteobacteria bacterium | reverse complement strand
GTCCTCTAAATACAATATCGCCGGGTTTCATTTTCCTGCCGGAGATCTCGCAAAAAAGCTGGCTCCTGAATATGCACAATTGCTTGATGACAAAAAACATCTTTTTATACATCTTGCTACCAGACAACAGGGATTAATATTTAAACCTACTCAATCAGAACATATAAAAGGGATTAATAGCCTTACACGTCGCTCAATAAAATTTATCAATCGACAAAGAGGCTCAGGTACACGTGCTATTTTTGACCAATTGATTAAATTAAAAGCGATTAATAAAAATGATATTAATGGATACAGAAACGAAGAGTTTACGCACACTGCTGTTGCCGCAATGGTCTCAAGTGGACATGCTGATGTGGGATTTGGATTAAAAGCAGCGGCGAGTCAATTTAGACTTTCATTTCTGCCACTAATTACGGAAACCTATGTTATTGCGATAAATAAATCGTTGCCTGAAGATACTAAAAATAAACTCCGATTATTGATTAAAGACAGCAAACTTAAAATCAAAATTAATAAATTGCCCGGTTATAACGCATCACTGACAGGAAAAATCATCCACGCAGATAAATTATTATTCCCAGTAATCTCTGGAAATGATTTATGACTAAAAAATGGTGGGCCGTGGGCGATTCGAACGCCCGACCAATGGATTAAAAATCCACTGCTCTACCGGCTGAGCTAACGGCCCGGTGTGATATTTTTAAGAATGTTCTGTCGTCGGAGAATAACTTGCCTGCACAACAAAGGCGGCGATAATACCCAAGAAATGCCTGTGGGTAAAATATAAACTGACAATCGAGCGTTATATCTTGCTTTTAATCGTCTATGCCCCTATTTTCTGCGGTATTTACACTAACCTAATTTAAGTATGGAGTTTTAAATAAGTGCCGATTTACGAATATAAATGTGATAAATGCGATCACAGATTAGAAAAATTACAAAAAATAAGCGATGAACCTGCAAAAACTTGTCCTGAATGCGGCAAAGATAGCTTGCGTAAGCTGGTTTCTGCTGCTGCTTTCAAACTAAAAGGCACTGGTTGGTACGAAACTGATTTCAAAGACAAAAAATCCAAGAAAGACGAAAAAACATCTACTAGTAGTAAAAAAACCGAAACAAATACATCATCTGCCTCAGAAAAAAAAGAATCGAAAAGCGATGATAAAACAACATCGAAGCCAACCGAAAGTAGTTCTGCTTCAAAGGCAAATGAAAGTTAACTAGATGGGGACGCTTAGAAAGTACATCATCGCCGGTTTACTTGTCTGGCTGCCACTAGCAGCGACTGTTGCCATTATAAAACTGGTTGTTGATTTACTTGATAAGACGATTCTTTTATTACCCCCGGAATGGCAGCCAGCAACGATTTTAGGCTTTTCCATTCCTGGATTTGGTGTCATTTTGGCCATCTTGACCCTGTTAATTACCGGTATGTTAGCGGCCAATTTATTCGGCCGCCGGCTAGTTACTTTTTGGGAAGCCATTTTAAATCGTATCCCCTTAGTAAGAACGATCTATAACAGCGTTAAACAGATCTCGACGACGCTATTTGATACAAACGGCAAATCATTCCGCAAAGTAGTCTTGCTGCAATATCCAAGAAAAGGCATATGGAGCATAGGTTTCTTAAGTAATGAGAATGTCAGCACAGACATTGATGGTCTGAAAGAAGATTTGGTCGCTGTTTTTGTACCTACCACGCCAAACCCGACTTCCGGATTTATCATAATGACGCCGAGTGAAGATATCACTGAATTGAATATGACAGTGGAAGAAGGTTTCAAATTTATCATTTCCATGGGCGTTATTGTCCCTGATGGCCCTATTCGTACTGAATTAACAGCTAATAAAGTTGCGCAAACGGCCTCCGACTCGTAAGATTCCGCCCCTTATTCAGACCAGACGGAAGAAACAATGCGCAGTCACTATTGCGGGGAATTAAATAGCACTCATATTGATCAAGAAATCGAGCTTTGCGGCTGGGTTCATCGTCGCCGAGACCACGGTGGCGTCATTTTTATTGACCTACGAGATCGCGAAGGCATTAGTCAGATAGTATTTGATCCTGATCGCGCCGAACCCTTTGCTATTGCTGATTCTGTCAGAAATGAATTTGTTATAAAAATAACCGGCAAAGTGCGTGCTAGACCTGAAGGTACAGTTAACCCCGATATGTCTACCGGCGAAATTGAAATTCTGGGCTATTCGATAGAAGTTCTAAACAAATCTAAAACCCCACCGATTCAAATGGACGATGAACATGTCCATGATGATATAAAACTGCGTTATCGCTATATCGACTTACGTCGACCCTTTATGCAACACAATCTACGTTTACGATCACAGATTGCGAAAGAAATGCGCAACTTTCTCGACGAAAAGGGCTTCCTCGATATCGAAACACCGATGTTGACCAAAGCAACACCTGAAGGCGCGAGAGATTATTTAGTCCCTAGTCGTACACATCCAGGAAATTTCTTTGCTCTGCCACAATCACCACAATTGTTTAAACAGTTGTTAATGATGTCTGGCATGGATCGTTATTACCAAATCGTACGCTGTTTCCGTGACGAAGATTTACGCGCTGATCGTCAACCTGAATTTACTCAGCTTGATATCGAAACTTCATTTATGAATGAAGATGAAATCACCGGCATGATGGAAGAGATGATGAGCTTAATCTTCAAGAAAATATTAAACGTTGATTTGCCTTCACCATTCCCGCGTATGACATATGCTGATGCCATGTCACGTTATGGTAGTGATAAACCGGATCTTAGAAACCCGCTTGAATTAATCGATGTTAGCGATTTAATGAAAGAAGTGGAGTTCAAAGTCTTCTCCGGCCCGGCGAATATGGAAAATGGCCGTGTTGCAACATTACACGTACCGGGTGGCAGTAAACTTTCACGCAAACAGATTGATGATTACACGAATTACGTCGCACTGTTCGGTGCGCGAGGATTAGCTTACATCAAGGTAAATGATGTAGCGGCTGGTCCTGAAGGTTTGCAATCACCTATCTTAAAGTTCTTACCAGAAGATGTTGCTAAAAATATTGTTGAGCGTACCAATTCGAAAGATGGTGATTTAATTTTCTTTGGTGCAGATAAAACCAAAGTGGTTAATGATGCGCTCGGCGCATTGCGTAACAAAGTAGCTCAAGATCTTGATCTACTGAATGGTGAATGGGCGCCTTTATGGATTGTCGACTTCCCCATGTTTGAATATAACGAAGATGAAAAACGTTGGGATTCACTGCACCATCCTTTTACCGCACCGGATAATGAAGACGTAGATGCCATTAAAGAAAATCCTGGCAAAACATTATCCCGCGCCTATGACATGGTATTAAATGGCACTGAACTTGGCGGCGGCTCTATTCGTATTCACAACGCTGAAATGCAATCAGCAGTATTAAAATTACTGGGTATAGGTGAAGAAGAAGCACAGGAAAAGTTCGGCTTTTTGCTAGATGCGCTTGAATTTGGTTGCCCACCTCATGGCGGTATTGCGTTTGGTTTAGATCGTACAGTCATGCTTATGGCAGGCTGCGATTCGATACGTGATGTTATTGCGTTTCCAAAAACACAAAGTGCAAGTTGTCTGCTTACATCTGCGCCTTCCGAGGCCAGTACCAGACAATTACGTGAGTTAGGAATTAAACTGGCAAAACCGAATAAACCTGAAAGTAAAACCGAATAAACGTTTCTTATCGTTTTAAACTTGTCTAAAGTTACAACTTAATAACTACAAGATAAGTTATTGCTTTTATTATGACAACAGAATCAGCTCTTAGTCGTTCTTACTCTCTGAAAAAAGAACAAATCCCACCGACTGTTGTAGAACAGATCGACGATACTGAACGCGCTGAATTAAGCGAAAGAATCAAAACCTTATTAAAGCAACAAAATGCGGTCATGGTCGCTCATTACTATACTGAGCCAGACTTGCAGATATTGGCAGACGAATCTGGTGGTTATGTTTCTGACTCATTAGACATGGCGCGCTTTGGTAATGAATCTGACGCAAAAACATTAATTGTATGCGGCGTAAAGTTCATGGGTGAAACCGCCAAGATTCTTAATCCGGAAAAACGCATATTGATGCCTGATCTCGGTGCTAACTGTTCTCTTGATCTTGGCTGTCCTGCAGATGAATTCTCTGCCTTTTGTGACGCACACCCTGATCATGTTGTTGTCGTATATGCCAATACCAGTGCCGCAGTCAAAGCACGTGCAGACTGGATGGTCACATCAGGAAGTGCGGTCGATGTGATTAAACATTTGGCGGCGCAAGGTAAAAAAATTATCTGGGCACCGGATAAATATCTCGGCGATTACGTACAAAAAGAAACGGGTGCTGATATGTTGATCTGGCAAGGCGCCTGTATAGTTCACGAAGAATTTAAAGGACAAGAACTCAAAACCCTACGTGAACATCATCCTGATGCAAAAGTACTGGTACATCCCGAATCTCCCGCATCCATTATCGAACAAGCAGATTTGGTTGGATCAACTACAGGTATTATAAAGGCTGTCGTCGAAATGGACGCCAAAGAATTTATTATTGCGACTGACAAAGGCATCTTTCACAAAATAAAAGAAGCCGCGCCTGATAAGGTATTAATTGAAGCCCCTACCGCTGGCAAAAGCGCGACTTGTATCAGCTGTGCACATTGTCCGTGGATGGCAATGAATAGCTTGCGAAAACTAGCTCACGTTCTTGAAACGGGAAAGAATGAAATTTTTGTTGATGCCGATATTATTCACCGAGCTAAAGACTCTATTCAACGCCTGCTGGATTTCACCAAAGGACAAAGCGCTAAACTAGCGGGCGATGCCTGATTAAAGAATTTCTTTTAATATGTGACTATTCTTGGGCGTCTTGCACTTGAATGTTAGAATCACATTTTTACCTTTCCACTAACAACACAATACGGAATGAAATAAATGGCAGGTCATAGTAAATGGGCTAATATCCAGCATCGTAAAGGCAAACAAGACGCCAAACGTGGAAAGCTCTTCACCAAACTTATTCGAGAAATCACTGTTGCTGCAAAATTAGGCGGCGGCGATCCAGCAGCAAACCCGAGACTTCGTGCCGCCATAGATAATGGCCTATCTAATAATATGACCAGAGACACCATTGACCGCGCTGTTAAGCGAGGAGCAGGTGGTGAAGAAGGTGGCAATGTTGATGAGCTACGCTATGAAGGTTACGGTCCGGGCGGCGTTGCTGTTTTGGTTGATACGATGACTGATAATAAAAACCGTACCGTCGCTGAAGTACGTCATGCTTTCTCCAAATTTGGTGGTAATCTTGGTACTGATGGTTCTGTTGCTTATTTATTTACTAAAGTCGGCTTAATCTCTTTTCCTTCTGGTCTTGATGAAGATGAAATCATGGAAGCGGCATTGGAAGGCGGTGCAGAAGATATCGTGACTAACAGTGACGGTTCAATTGATGTTATTACTGAGCCAGATAATTTTATCGATGTAAAAGAAGCTCTAAAGGCTGCCGGCTATAAGTATGAAAATGCAGAAATCACTATGCGTGCATCAACATCAAGTGAGCTCGATAAAAAAGGCGCAGAAAGTATGTTGAAGTTACTCGACATGCTGGAAGATCTGGATGATGTTCAACAAGTTTATTCAAATGCCGACATACCCGATGATATTCTGGCGGAACTAAATTAGAGATGAATAATTCGTGATAAGAATTTTAGGAATTGATCCTGGTTCTATAAACACTGGTTATGGAATTATTGATTCTAAAGGCAATCACTCCAAACATATCGATAACGGCGTTATCAAAGTCAAAGGCGACACACTCGCTGAAAAACTAAAAATTATCCATGAAGGCATTGCCGCACTCATTGTAGAATTTCAGCCCCAGGAAGTTTCTATAGAAAAAATATTTATGAATCGCAATGCTGATTCAGCAATTAAACTGGGACAAGCACGCGGTGTTGCGATTGCCGCTTGTGCGATAAAAGATTTGCCTGTTTACGAATATACTGCCAATCAGGTTAAACAAGCCACGGTTGGCAAAGGTCATGCTGCTAAAGAACAAGTACAACATATGATCAAAATCTTACTTTGTTTAGATAAACAACCAAACGCTGATGCCGCTGATGCCTTAGCCATTGCACTTTGTCATGCTAATTCACGCGAAGGCTTGTTACGCATGCAAGGTGTTAATGGTATTCGTTATGGACGCCTACAATGATTGGTTTTCTACGCGGCATTATTATAAAAAAACAACCACCACTTTTATTGTTGGATGTACAAGGTGTTGGTTATGAAATTGAAGCACCGATGACAACTTTTTACGCTTTGCCAGAAGTAAAAAACGAAGTTGAAATATATACCCATCTGGTTGTACGTGATGATGCGCATTTATTATTTGGCTTTGCCACAGAAGATGAACGACATTTATTCAGAACCTTAATCAAGGTTAATGGTGTCGGCGCAAAAATGGGGCTAACTATTTTATCGGGCATTGAAGCAGATGAGTTTGCTTTATGTGTAAAGAATAATGATGCCGATCGTTTAGTCAAACTACCGGGCGTAGGCAAGAAGACAGCCGAACGTCTTATTATCGAAATGCGCGATCGTCTTGATGACTTACCAACATCATCCGTAACACGAAGTAATAACAAACAAAATATTAGCAATGATCCTGTTAACGAAGCGGTTAGCGCCTTAATTGGCCTCGGATATAAACCACAAGAAGCAAGCAAGTTTGTATTAGCTGTAGCTAATGATGATATGACGAGTGAAGAACTTATTCGCGAAGCATTGAAAAACTCAGTAAAAAAATAACGCAGTGCTATATTTCAGTGACTATCATAATAAATTAAAATAATTAAAGAGCGCACTTCCCCTTTAATAGAAAAGCAAAAATGGACTTTAAGATTAACTCAAGGAAAAACAGAGGCTTATGAAAGAACCTACAATACCCAAAAACAATTACACGGGAAGCCCGATAATATTGTTAATGGGGAACCCTTCCCCATTAACACACTGTTAAGTGTCTGAAATATGATCGAGAGCCTTTCTAAGTTAAAAGATAAGCCACGATTACTCGCGGTTCTTGGTTGGGTTCTCTTTCCGGGTATGTATCTTTTGGTCGGTGTTTTCACCGCACTAGGTATCTCGGTAGAAATATCGTTTCTTATTGCATCACCAGTAGGTGTATTAGGTTTCGTTTTCTGGGTTGCAGCTTTTATTATTAGTCTTCTTTGGCTGTTTGAAGCCAAAAACATAGCTGTCTCGGTTGGTGGCCTAGTCTTAAGTTTTATACCGTTGGCGCTCTTAGGGTTCGGGTTTTGGATTGCAGCAACTGGCGGCGTATAAAAGCACTTAACAAGCACATCACGCCCTTATATATGGGCGTTAACAAGTACTCTTCTAATCACTTAAGGAAAAGTGTGTTTGAAGAATCTCGGTATTCTATTTTCCAGTACGATTAACCAGTTGGGTGTTGCCGACCCTGTTCCGGCCAACTCAACTTGCGGGTGTAACAAAACAAATCGTTTCAAGATTGCTTCCTGACTCGGTTCCAGATCGATAAACAATATATGCTTGTCATTTTTCAGTGCTTCTGAAAATCGTGCAAAGTTATGATTCGGTCTTTCCATACCAATCAAATCACCTTCCCAGGTACAAAATCCTAACAATATGATTGCCAGAAAAATAAACGGCATCCACCCTGCTGCCGTTTCTGTCCAGCCAACAAGGTCAGCTATTATGAGAGAAAGGATGGCTACGCATATTCCGACTACGGCACCAAGCTGTGTTGAATGGATGACATCTTTTTTCAAAAAAGACTGCACATAGTTGATATGATCATGATGTGCAATTTCGGTGTCGTGCAGACTGAGCACATGTATCTGTGGAGTGGTAATACCTGATGATTCCAGTTGCTTCTCAAATACTTCCAGATCATCCAGATTATTACTAATTAGATAGTGTCTTTGTAGTTTCATGGCAAGTACTCCTATTTAAACATTTAAGGAGTCCTCTGAAGGACAGTTGTATCAAGTATTATAGAAGTAAAGTTTGTGCTTTTCTGACAATTGACACCATTTAGCAGCATTATCCGGGCACTTAAATCGATAAAATGACAGCCAAAT
>JBFIIJ010000088.1:0-8159 GCA_041601315.1 Gammaproteobacteria bacterium | reverse complement strand
GAAAAACTGTACGAAGAACTTGGCTTGAACAAGCGAGAAGCCAAGGAAATTGTAGAAATGTTTTTTGAAGAGATTCGATCCGCACTAGAAACAGGAAATCAGGTTAAACTTTCCGGCTTTGGAAACTTTGATTTGAGAGATAAAAATCAACGTCCGGGACGAAATCCGAAAACGGGGGAAGAAATTCCTATTAGTGCACGCCGTGTAGTAACTTTTCGTCCAGGTCAAAAATTAAAGGCACGGGTAGAGGCATATGCTGGAAGCGTCCAATAATAGTGAATTACCGGCGATACCGGGTAAACGTTATTTTACAATAGGTGAGGTCAGCGACCTTTGCGCCGTTAAACCACACGTATTACGATATTGGGAACAAGAGTTTACACAACTTAAACCTCTCAAACGTCGAGGTAATCGTCGATATTACCAACGTCATGACGTTATTCTTATCAGACAAATCAGAAGTTTGCTTTATGAGCAAGGTTTCACCATTGGCGGCGCTCGATTACGTCTTTCTGGAGACGAAGCTAAAGATGATTCAAATCAGAGCCAGCAAATTATTAAACAATTAAGAAGTGAACTTGAAGAAGTTCTGGATCTTTTAAGACGTTAATATTTTTTTCTGGGTCATTTCGGTATCTGTTTCAATTTATCTTTAGGCGTTCATTCATTAAATTTAATTAGTGGCTGAAACGTCTGTCTTTAGTTATATTTCATTTGAACAAAACGGGGCGTAGCGCAGCTTGGTAGCGCACCTGCATGGGGTGCAGGGGGTCGGAGGTTCAAATCCTCTCGCCCCGACCATTTATTAAATTTAAAATTTCATACTAGCTATTTGAATTCATCTAAAAACATAATCAATGAAAAAAATATTTTTACATTTGCTTGTTATCGTAGTTGCCTTTCAAATTTCAGCCTGTGCAAAAGAAACAGATCCGAGGAAAGCATTTGATAACGGTGATTATGAAACGGCAATTAGTTTGTGGCGACCACTAGCTGAGAACGGAGATGCGGACGCACAAAACTATCTTGGGATTATCTATTATTTAGGATTGGGTACGTCTAAAGATTATAAGAAAGCACTTAAATGGTATGAACGAGCTGCAAAAGCAGGACACGCAGATGCTCAAAGAAACTATGGTGATATGATTAATTTTGGGCGCGGAACTCAAAAGGATAATTATCAAGCTTATAAATGGTATTTTGCCGCATCACAACAAGGTAATAAGAAAGCTGAAAATCAGATAACTGTTATAGCCGCATCAGGAAATTTATCGCCGAACCAGCAGATGCATGCGAAAATTGAAGCGAATGAATTTATCATGGATGAGACAAAACGTTTTATGAGTCATGATACTTATATTGATAAAAAATAATTATTAACTATGTGTGGAATTGTCGGTGCAGTTGCCCAACGAGATGTCTCTCCTGTCTTACTAGAAGGATTAAAGCGTCTTGAGTATCGTGGTTATGATTCAGCTGGCTTAGCTGTCATTGATCATGACGGTCATTTACAAAGAATTCGTGTAAAGGGAAAAGTAAACGAACTTAATCAAGAGCATCAGCTTTCACCATTAAAAGGCGGAACAGGTATTGCTCATACTCGATGGGCTACGCACGGTAAACCCAATCTAAATAATGCTCATCCACACATATGTCGTGATCAAGTTGCGCTTGTTCATAATGGCATTATTGAAAATCATGAACAGCTTCGGCTACAGCAAATTAAATCCGGATTTGAGTTTACTTCGGAAACAGATACTGAAGTTGTGGTTAACGCAGTCTATGAAGCGTTGCATTCGACATCACCTGATATCTTACAAGCCGTATTTGCAACGATAAAACAATTACAAGGCGCTTATGCTCTTGGTGTCATTAATAATGAAGATCCGGAAAGATTAATTGCAGCAAGAAATGGTAGCCCTCTTGTTATTGGCATTGGCATTGGTGAATATTTTATTGCCTCAGATGTTTTTGCTTTACTACCTGTAACACAGCAATTTATTTTTCTCGAAGACGGTGATGTAGCTGATATCAAACGTGACGAGTTGACTATCTATGATTCGAATCAACAAAAAGTTGAACGACCCATCAATGTTTCAGAATTAAGTGCAGACGTTGCTGATAAAGCAGGTTATCGACATTACATGTTGAAAGAAATATTTTCTCAACCAAATGCTATTGCAGAGTCTCTCGAAAATCGTATTAACGATGGGCAAGTTGTTACTAGTGAATTTGGTCAAATTGCAGATTCGATATTTCAACAGGTAAAAGCAATTAAAATTACTGCGTGTGGTACTAGTTATCATGCAGGATTGATTGCGGCTCATTGGTTTGAAGAAATTGCCCAAATACCATGCCATGTAGAAATAGCTAGCGAATACCGATATCGAAAATCAGTGGTTATTGATAACACTTTATTTGTTTGTATATCACAATCTGGTGAGACCGCAGATACGCTTGCCGCCTTGCAGTTAGCAAAAAACTCGGAATTTTTAAGCACCTTGGCTATTTGTAATGTCGCTGAAAGTTCGTTAACAAGGGAAGCTGATCTAGTCTTCCTAACGCATGCGGGTCCAGAAATAGGTGTTGCATCGACTAAAGCATTTACAACACAACTCGTTGGTTTGTTTTTGCTCGTGATTGCTATAGCCAAGCACAGAGGGCTTTCTAGTAACGATGAAGCTGAATTTGTCAAACAGCTTGAAAGTTTACCTGGCCGAGTGAATCAAATACTTCTTTATCAAGAGGATATTGAGGAAATGGCAAAGGATTTTTCCGATAAACATCATGCCTTATTTCTTGGACGCGGCAGCTTTTTACCTGTCGCAATGGAGGGAGCTTTAAAGTTAAAGGAAATATCCTATATTCATGCAGAAGCTTATGCTGCCGGAGAATTAAAACACGGTCCACTTGCATTGGTTGATAATGATATGCCGGTTGTCGCTGTTGCTCCGAACAATAATTTATTAGAAAAATTAAAATCAAACTTACAGGAAGTGCAGGCCAGAGGTGGAAAACTATATTTATTTGCTGATAAATCAAGTGAAGTAGAATCTACTGAAGGTGTCTATGTGCTTAAAATTAATGCAGTTTATGATTTTATGGCGCCAATACTTTATACTATTCCACTGCAATTATTGGCTTATTATGTCGCCGTTATTAAGGGAGCAGACATAGACCAGCCACGTAATCTTGCAAAATCTGTCACAGTTGAGTGACAAGTAGCTACAAACTACTTATATTTGCCCTATTATTTGCAATTATAAAGTGCTGAGAAGTTGTTTATATTCAAATATTAACCATTTTATGCAGGGAGCAAAGAATCGCGGAAAACAAATAATTTATGATAACGAAAAAATCAGAATCAAAAGTTAAAGTCTTAATCGTAGATGATGAGAATGATGTTCTTAATTTACTTGAAAATTGGCTGACCAAAGAAAGTTACGATGTAAAAAGGGCTGAATCAGGTCTTGAAGCATTAAACATGGTCGGTATTTATGCTCCCGATATCGTTGTAACAGATCTATACATGGAAGGTATGGATGGTATGGCTCTACTAACCGAACTACATAATGATAATCCATTACTTCCGGTGATTATGTTAAGTGGCCAGGCTCAAATTCCTGATGCTATCAAAGCAATGCATTTAGGCACATCGGCATTTATAACAAAGCCAATCAATCAGGAAGAATTTCTTGATATAGTCAAAAAGGTCAGTCCAAATCTGGATAAAAACGCATTAAATGAATTTACTAAAGACATTGTTTATAAAAGTAAGGCAATGTCCGACATTATTGAGATGGCTAGTCTGGTTGCCGATAATGATGTTTCTGTTTTCATTTCTGGTTCAACTGGTGCAGGCAAGGAAGTTATTGCCAAAGCTATTCACGCTGCGAGTTCAAGACGCGATCGCCGATTTATAGCAATTAATTGTGGCGCCATCCCGGAACAGTTGCTCGAATCTGAATTGTTTGGACATGAGAAAGGTGCATTTACTGGTGCGAACCTTAAACACGAAGGACTTTTTCAAGCGGCTAACGGAGGAACAATCTTTCTTGATGAAGTGGGAGATATGCCGTTAGCATTACAAGTTAAACTTTTACGCGTTTTGCAAGATTTCGAAGTTCGTCCAGTCGGTTCAACAAAAACTTATCCTATTGATGTCAGACTTATCTCTGCAACACATAAAAACCTGGAAGAAGCTGTAGAGAAAGGGGAGTTCAGAGAAGATCTATATTATCGATTAAAAGTTGTACCGCTTGATATCCCTAATCTTGCTGAACGACAAGATGATATTCCAGCACTAGCTGAACATTTTTTGACTAAATATTCCAAGAGTAATCATCAAGAGAAAAAGAAATTTTCTCCGGATGCAATGAAGTATCTTGTTTCAATGCCTTGGCCCGGTAATGTGCGTCAATTGATTAACGTAGTAGATTTATGCGCAACCATTTCAAAAAATAAAAATATACCTTTAAGTCTGGTTAAAAAAGCGGTGCATGATGACCCTGTGCATATGCAAACGCTTAAAGAAGCGAAGCAGGCTTTTGAAAGAGGTTATTTGTTAAGCGTTTTACGCATTACACATGGACATGTTGCTAATGCGGCTAAAATTGCAGGTCGGAATCGTACAGAGTTTTATAAATTACTAAATCAGTATAATATTGAACCCGCATCGTTTCGTGATAAAAAGATTGTAGAAAAAGAAGTAAGTTAAAGGATTAATTTAAAAAGTATGACGACTGAAAAAATTATTGTTCAAGTGGATCCAGATTTGGAAGATCTGATACCGGGCTTTCTCGAAAATCGGAGTTTAGATGTAGAAAAATGTCGCACTGTATTAGATAAAAGTGATTTTCAAGAATTAGCTTCAATAGGCCATAGCATTAAAGGTGTTGGTGGAGGCTATGGTTTTGACATAATGTCTGAATTAGGTGCAAATATAGAATCCTCAGCAAAAGAAAAGAACATCGAAGCTA
Organism: Gammaproteobacteria bacterium; assembly: GCA_041601315.1. GTDB lineage: Bacteria > Pseudomonadota > Gammaproteobacteria > Eutrophobiales > Eutrophobiaceae > UBA7359. Next base: position 3,180 of record JBFIIJ010000088.1, on the reverse strand, counting down.
TAAGGGAAAACATTGAACGATTGGATGATTACCTTAAACGTGTCGAAGTACAATACGTCTAGATAACCAGATATAAGGTGTTGCCTTGAAAAATAGTGATAACCAGGGCATTTCTACAAGGTCAACCTATCTCATAACTTTCTTACTTGGTTTTGCATTTAGCATTACCTTGATGCAAAGCACATGGAAAACGGCTATTGAACGAAAGCAAAAAGATTTTCATTTCGAAATCCTGTCTATACAACAATCAGTAGCCAGTAATGTTTTATCAGGTAATGACGTTACTAATAACGTCGCTTCTTTTATCTCGTCTAATAATAATATTTCATTAAATCAGTTTGAAACATTTGCAGGTGATGTGCTTGATCGATATAAGCATATTGAAGCAATTAACTATTATTCTTTTACAGGTGATGATTGGGTAAATGAATTTCGTTTGATTTATGAATCTGCCCGTGGTGAAAATAGAATACAAATTAATCAAGATATCTATTCTGATCCAAAATATGTCGATGCTATTGATACATCAATCAATACCAGATCAGTCGTCCCCGCTCCACCTGACCTAGAAAGTGATCCTGATAGAAAGTACTGGTTGTTTAAAGCTATTTATAGTCAAGATGACTCGACTTCAATAAAAAAGAAAAAATATGCCGGTACAGTAAAAGGGCTGGTGTCAGTGTTAGTGTCGCCAACAAAACTATTAGGTGATAAAGGTGGTAATAGCACCTTAACGATAACCATGTTTAGTGACACATCGAATCTGTATGGCCGTCAGTTATTATATTTTAATGAACCCCATAATGAAAATAATGATAAGTCATGGAAGGTTGAAACATTAAAAGAAGAAAAACGTATAGAGCTTCCTCCGTACTCAATCAAAATCATTATTGAGCGCGAACTTTATTTTTCAGACCTTGAATATCATTTATTGTTCGTTGCTCTGTTAATTAGTGTTGGAATATTAATGATGCTGTATGGTTTGGTACGTGCAAAAGAACAACAACAGGAAGAGTTAAAACGTAGAAACGTGGTGATTGAACAGCAGGTTGAAGAGCAAACAAAAGAACTGGCTATTGCGAGAGATGAAGCGTTGGAAGCAGTTAGAATGAAGTCTGAATTTCTGGCAAGTATGAGTCATGAAATTAGAACGCCTTTAAACGCAATTATTGGTATGAGCGACTTAATGTCTGAAACAAAGTTAACAAACGAACAAAGTCGCTATGTTAGTGTTTTTAAAAAAGCAGGTGATGCATTATTAGGCCTAGTTAACGATATTCTCGATTTATCTAAAATCGAAGCTAATCAACTTGTATTAGAATCTATTCCTTTTAATGTGATGGAATTGATTGAAGAAGTTGCAGAAATTTATGCACTCAAAGCATCAGATAAAAATATTGAAATCATTGCCAGTATTGACACTGATGTAAATGTATATCGAATAGGTGATCCAGGAAGGCTAAAACAAATCATACTTAACTTGATAAGTAATGCTTTGAAGTTTACAGATGAAGGTGAAATTGTTTTGTCACTTTCAAATGCTAACGAACAATACAGTGACAATAATCTTTTGATTAGCGTAAGTGATACAGGTATTGGTATTCCAAAGACTAAATTAGAAGCAATATTTGCCAGCTTTACACAAGCAGATGCGTCTACTACGCGTAAATACGGTGGTACTGGTTTAGGTTTGACTATTTCAAAACGGTTGACTGAAATGATGGATGGCAGAATTTGGGTTGAAAGCGAGGAAAACAAAGGTAGTTGCTTTTATGTGCGGTTTGCTTTGCCAGAGCAAACTCAACGGTCAATAATTGAAAAAGATTTTAATAAAGAAAATATTTTTATAATTGATTCTCGAGAAAGCAATTGTAAGAGTATAGAAAAACAATTAACCGCATCGGGTGCGAATTGTTTTAAAGCAAATAACATAGAAGGCATTGATGAGCTTATTGATCAAGAAGCTCAACCTGCTGTGTTCCTTATAGATAGTCGCCTGATTTTTTCGGATGAAAAAATAACTGATTCGTTAAATAAAAATATAGAAACAAATAAAATTATATTATTAGTTAACCCTAAAGATATGAGCAAGCATTCCAGGCTAGCTAAAAGTGCGGGTATTAAACATTTGCTACTTAAACCAATTAAACGTAGAGAGCTGTTTAAAGAAATAAATAAATTAATTAATAACAAAGATGAAAGCATTGCTGGTAAAACGGAAGAGAATGAACAGCATGAAGAAATAAAGGCAAAGCATATTTTATTAGTTGAAGATAACCCTGATAACCGGATGCTGATTAAAGCTTATCTAAAGAAGACACCGCATACTCTTGATGAGGCAGAAAATGGAGCTTTAGCAGTCGATATGTATAAACAAGGTAACTATGATCTGGTTTTTATGGATGTACAAATGCCTGTGATGGATGGTCATGAAGCAACAAAGTTAATCAGAGCATGGGAAAAAGAACAAAATAAAGAACGAACAATCATTATTTCATTAACTGCACATGCGATAAAAGAAGAAGTTGATAAATGTATGGCCGCAGGCTGCGATAGTCATTTGAGTAAACCAATTAAAAAATCGACACTGCTGCAAACAATCAAGGAATTATCCTAGTTATTATTACAATAATGTCGTACTTCAACGACGAAATTACACTTAAATTCTATTTGTTATATCCGTTTAGCGGTTAAAATAATCTTCAAAATTTATTGTTAATATCATTCTAAGTTATTGTTTGTATGTGAATAATAGAGTGATTATAGGTAACGATATTCACTCATAATATTCACTCATATTTGCTGGCATAACGATTGCGATACCTTCTGTATAAAATATTTAATAGAGAGAGTGCGCATGGTGAAATTATTTGGTTTCAGAATTACTCCATTTTTCCTTTTTATTCTTGGCATGGAGTGTTTGGCATTATTGGTATCTGTCTATATGGGCATTTTATTGTATAACGATTCTGGAACAGCTTCTATTTCAATGGAATTTATCGACCATTCATTTTATACCGGTATATTTCTAATAATTCTTTTATCGATTTTAACGCCTGGATTTTTTTATCAAACCAGAGTCATAAATAAAGTTAAAAAGTCGCTCTACGAAAAAGCAACAGGTCTTATTGGCGCAGTATTGACTATGATGCTAATTGTATTTAGTAATAACTCAGTACT
>JBFIIJ010000087.1:0-8310 GCA_041601315.1 Gammaproteobacteria bacterium | reverse complement strand
TGGATTTAAAAACCGGTGCGGGTACAACTGTTTCTATTGCTGAACTATCGGGCAACAAATTAAGAACTTATCACGCTGGCGATTCATTAATATTACTTACTACTAGTCACGGTAATATAAAACATCAATCACTCTCGCACTCCCCTATAGGTTACGCACTTATTTGTGGCGCAATTAATGCAGAAAATGCGATGCTTCATCCCGAACGTAATTTAATATCAAACTATGTTGGTTGCGCGGACATGCACATCAATATAGGCCCTGTCATTGAACTTGCACCACTTGATACTTTAATACTTTCAAGCGATGGTTTATCTGACAACCTTTATGAAGATGAAATCTGCGAATACATTCGTAAAGGTCCGATGTTAGATGGTGTTAATGAACTTGTTTTGCATTGCCAGGAAAACATGGAGCAACCCCTTTCCGATCGACGTTGTCATCCTGATGACTTGACTATTGTTAGCTTCAGGCAAAACAACTAATCCACTAAATAGTTCTTTAATATTTTTTAGGAATCTATACATAAGAACCCCCCGTGTCGAGCTACACGCGGGGGGTTGTGCCACTGATAGCGGCATGAGGGGAGAGGTTAACTCTCTAACTTAAAGTATAGGACAAAATGTAAAATAATCAGATTTTTTTACTTTTTTTTATGTTCATTTTCAAACATAACCTTGTTTATCGAAACATTAAATAAGTAGTTGAAAAACTGATTTTTTATTGTTTTATGCACTGCGAAAGATAATTTAGAATTCAATTTTAATGGTTTTTATTAAAGCATTAATTAGGATTTGTTCATGTCCTTCCTTTAAATTATACTCACGCGCTTATGAAGTATTTCCGCAAATTAATCACTTATAGAAAACTCGCTGTTTTTCTCGCGATTGGCATGCTTTTGCGGTCCACAATTGCCGTGGGCTACATGTTGGATACCAATCCTGCTGATGGTAGTTTTCTATCCGTAATGATTTGTGAAGGCCCAGCAGGCATTAATGCTATTGCTGGCCTTGATGATCAGAGTCATCATCATGAAAACCATCATTCTAGTCATGACAATACTAGCGATAAACATGAGCATGTTAGTCAAGATCATCCAATATCGAGTTGTAGCTTCTGGTCTGCTAGCAGCCTCTCGTTGTCAGCAGATATTTCATCGTTCGATATTCCAGCAGTCAATCTATCTGATGAAATTATTGATTATCAAATTTTCAAAAGTTTACGTATTTCAAATAGCACGAGATTTGCGCGTGCTCCCCCTGCTTCTCTCTAATTCAAATAATTAATTTAAATAAGTCCTGAATATCAGGACTGTGCGCATGTGTGCATACCCTTAAATTTTGTATAAAAGATTATTGAGACCGAATTGTAATGAAGAAACTAAAACCTATTTTTATCTGCACAGTATTTTCTAGCTGTTTTTATGTGACACCTGTGCTGGCTGATCATCCCAAGGTCTTACCTGACTTAACCGTTGGCGGAAAAGTTGATACTGGATTTAATCCAACACATATTAAACTCGACTCAATACGTTCAGGCATAAGTGATACTTCTGAATTAATGAGTAAGGTTCCTGGTGGAAGTTTTAATGACAATGGTCCTGTTAGTGGCCAAACTCAATATCGAGGTATGTTTGGAACTCGTATGAATGTAAGAGTTGATGGTATGTACATTAATTCAGGCGGACCAAACTGGATGGACCCTCCTCTACATTATGTACCATCCACTTTATTAGAATCGATGGAAGTGAGTCGTGGTATTGCACCAGTTAGTTCTGGCTCGGGTATTGGTGGTTATGTAAAAGCCAATACGAAGACAAGTGAGTTTACCAACAGTGATGAATTTGAATTCCATGGTGATTTAGAATCCAGTCTGCATAGCGTTGATACTGGCTATAATGTTGGTGGTCTATTATCTTATTCAAATAATAAACATCGCTTTCATGTCCTGGGCGCTAGAGATGAAGCTGGCGACATTGATTTCGGCAATGGCGAAATTAATGGTACAAAGCACGAAAGAGATAACTACGGACTTGGTTATGGTATTCAACAAGGTCAACAAGAACTGGCTTTAAACTTTCGTCATCAGGATACCGGGCGTAGTGGTAACCCATCGCTCCCATTAGATATTGTGTTTCTAGATACTGAACTTTTTAACGCAAAATATAATACCCAATGGAATAACGTTAAAATTGAAACGAGCTTTAACTTAACAGACGTTGACCATCAAATGGATAATTTCACTTTACGTCCAGCACCTGATTTCTTCACACCAGGAGGCACAACGGATCGCCGATTAGTGAATGCGAATAGTGACAGTCTTGTTTATACACTGAATGCTACCTTACCTTTCGCAAAGGGTGATTTTACAGTCGGTTTCGATACTTCTTTTAATGATCATGACTCAACTGTACTCGATCCGGACCAAGCTTCTTTTTTTGTCACTAACTTCAATAATGTTCAAAATGATACCTACAGCTTTTTTGCAGAAACTGAACAACAGCTGACTCAACGTACTGGAATTGAATTAGGCGTTCGTTATACACGTGTTGAAATGGATGCCGATGATGTTTCTGCGATTGTGACACCCGCAGGTACCGCAGGTCCAACAGCCGCATTAAGTACCGCATTCAATTCATCTGACCGTAGTCAGGAAGATAATAATGTTGATTGGGTTGCTGAACTGAATTATGAAGCAAACGATCATCTAACAGTAGAACTTGGCCTGGCACGCAAGACACGCTCACCTTACTATCTTGAACGTTATTTATGGATACCATTAGAAGTTAATGCGGGCTTAGGTGATAGCAACAGTTATGTCGGCGACGTCAATCTTGACCCGGAAGTTTCACATCAGATCGAATTAGGTCTAGATTGGCATCATCATCATTATTATGTCGCACCTCGTGTGTATTATCGATCAGTCGATGATTACATTCAGGGAACAGCAGCTACGAATGCGTCAGTTCTGACCGTAGCAGGGTTAAATAGTGAAACATCACCTCTAATATTTAGCAATGTCGATGCCGAATTTTATGGTGCTGATGCAAACTGGGGTTATTCGTTTAATGAAAAATGGCGACTTGATGGTGTAATCAGTTACGTTCGAGGAAAACGTCGTGATATTGATGATAATCTTTATCGCATTGCTCCTTTAAATTCCACGATTGCTTTAACGCATGAACGTTCAAACTGGTCATCAACTCTTGAAGGAGTTTTTGTTGCTGAACAACATGATATATCTGACACGATCGTGACAAGTGAATCAAGAACAAATAATGAATCAACACCCGGTTATATCCTGATAAATATTTCTGGAAATTGGAGTCCGACACACGATTTAACTCTGAATGCTGGAATCAGTAATCTTCTGGATAAAAATTACACTAACCATTTAAGTGGATTTAATCGTAATAGTGGCAGCGTTATTCCAGTAGGGAATCGATTACCCGGTGAGGGACGCAATGTCTTTGCTACTGTATCTTATGAATGGTAATGAATTACGATGTATTTTTTCCGTAGGAAAAAAATTCTATATAAGCTAATTTGGTTCATTAGTTTATCTGTATTCCTGCGCTCTTTTATAGCGCCGGGATATATGGTCAGTGCTTCTGCCGAAAATGGATTGGGTTTGATCCTTTGTAATGGACCAGTCTCGTTTAATATTCAGCAAGATCAACATTCAGAACATCATCATCATGACAATCACAGTAATGATGATGTCTCAAATGAAATTCATATCTCACCAATTTGTAGCCATTGGTCAACAAGTAGTTTGCTCGTTATAGATTCGCTGTTTAAACCTGAAAATGTAAAAGCTATACACGTAAAACAGCATACTCAATATATAACTCGACTATTCCAACAAGTCTTTAACAATAACCACGACATCCGTGGACCACCGTCTCTAATCTGATTTAAATTTTACTTTTACTCCCTGTTTATCAGGGATGTTTGCGCACGCTTGCGCGTTGAATTAAAAACGATAGAGATTTATTAATTATGTATATTTCCAGATTAGTAGTTATTTTTTCATTTTTATTTTATATTTCATCGACATTTGCCGTACATGATACGACGCTTGACGATTTAATAATCACCGGACAACAGTCAGATAATCCTGGGTTACGTTTCACTAATCCAGTTTCACAAATAACCAAAAATGATGCGCAAAGCATTAACCTGACAACAGTTGAAGACTTTCTTAAATATGAACCAGGCTTAGTCGTTCGCCGTCGATACATTGGCGATCCTAATGGCACTATAGGTATGCGTGGCTCAAATATGTTTCAGACGGCACGAACAATGGTCTATGCTGATGGACTACCGCTTCATTACCATTTACAAACACAATATTCTGGATCACCACGTTGGTCATTAGTATCACCCGATGAAACGGTATCTGTAGAAACAATTTATGGGCCCTTCTCTGCTTTGTATAGCGGCAATGCAATGGGTGGCGTCGTTAACATCAAGACACGCTTCCCGGAAAAATTTGAATTTAATGCAGACGCCTCGGCGTTTATACAGGACTTCGATTATCTTGGTGACGATGATACTTATTTCGGCCATAAAGAATTTGTTTCTATCGGTGACAAATTTGGGGATTTAAGTGTTTATCTGTTTCACAATCGTCTGGAAAACAAGAGTCAACCGATGACATTTTTTAATCCGGAACGCGCAACGCCTGGTGCCGGCACAGCTGTTACCGGTGCTTTTGTAATACCAGATGAATTCGGTAACTCAACCATCTATTTTGGTGATAGTGGTAGCGAGGAAGTGACCACAGAGTTAACTAAACTGAAAATAGGATATAACTTTGGTGATTGGTTTAGTAGTTTAACTCTCGCTTATGAAGATCGTGATCGCGATGCAGATAATGCAAAGTCGTATATTAAAGATGCGGCAGGCAATACTGTTTACCGAGGTGATCATTCTTTCAACGGCACACTATTTGATGCGGATGGTAGGTTCGGTAATTTATTTCGTGTTTCTTTCGAAGAACGTGAATCTCTTTTAATTGGCGCTGAACTCAGTGGCCCGCTTGCCAATACAGACTGGGATATGAATGTGAATTTCAGTATCTTTGAGCTTATAAAAGATCAGCGTTTACGCTCAGACGAAAATCCTGACGACCCAACTTTTGATGCTTCAGGCCGTATTAGTGAATATGATGACACCGGTTGGGAAACATTTGATTTTAAATTAAGTTCTGAGCATTTATTTAACAGAGATGATATGCGTTTGACAATTGGTTACCACTTTGAACATTATCAATTGGAAGTTGCGGAATATACCGCCGTAGGTGACTTTAGAAACGGAGTAAAAGGAGCAATACGCAATAATAACCCTAGCGCAGGACAAACACTCACTCATGCAATATTTTCTGAATATGGATGGCAGTTTAGTCCTGCGTGGGATGTTGTGCTCGGTGGCAGATACGAATTGTGGGAAAGTAGGGATGGCCAGAAAGGCACAGACTTTTTCGCCAATCGAAATGAGGATGAATTTTCACCAAAGTTTGCACTGGGTTTTAGTCCCGATAGCCCCTGGTCATTCCGCTATTCGTTAGCTAAAGCTTATCGCTTCCCTTTAGTAGAAGAATTATTTGAAAATGAAGATGACACACTTGGAACATCTATCGCGAACGAGAAGCTCAAACCTGAAGATGGCCTTCATCATAACTTTTCTATTAATCGTGAAATTTCCGGAGGATCAATTTCGCTTAACTTATATTACGAAACAATAGAAAATGTCATCTTCAACCAGCAAGATCCTGTAACAAATGTGACAACTTTTCTAAATATAGATGAAGTGACAACGAAAGGTGCAGAACTGAGTTATAACCAGACAGCTGTATTTGGTACACCTTTGGATATACGATCTAATATTGCCTATACCGATGCTGAAGTAACTAAAAATAGCATTAATACAACAATAGTAGGTAAACAGTTTCCTCGCTTACCAAAATGGCGTGCTAATTTATTGGCAACCTATCATATTAGCTCAAACTGGAATTTCAGTAGCGGCATCAGATATGCCAGCAATAGTTATGGTCAACTGGATAATTCTGATATTGCCAAGAATGTTTTTGCTGCACAAGATGAGTATGTCTTTGTTGATGTAAAAACAAAATATCAAATTAATGAAATGTTCAAGCTTTCTGCGGGTGTTGAAAATATCAACAACGAGGAAGCATTTGTTCATCATCCCTGGCCACAAAGAACCTACTTCGTTGAAGGAAACATAAGTTTTTAATCATTATGAATAATTTATTACACATCAAACAAACCACTCTTTGTTTATTTTTACTTGCAGCGGTAATGCAACACTGCATTGCCGCACCGCATGCACATGAAGAAGAGGGACAACCGTCATTTTGTCATTCACAAAATATCAATTCCATTCCTGATTGTGGTAAAACACCAACTGCCGCTTTCGATAAACGAGGCATACTTTGGATTGTCTATGTAGACGGGAAACATATTAAATTAGTTTCATCGACTGATTTAGCAGAATCCTATACAGAGGCACTAACAATCAATCCTCAGCCAGAAATTATTTATGCCGATGGTGAAAACCGTCCAAAAATTGCTTTTGGCCTTAAAAATGAAATTTATATTTCATGGGTAAAGAAAACGGAAGGTCGTTTTAGCGGCGACATAAGGTTCAGTCGTTCACTAGATAATGGTAAAACTTTTTCAAAACCTGCCACTGTTAATGATGATGGTTTATTAACCAGTCATAGATTTGATACTTTAGCAGTTAGTCCTGAAGGAAAAATACATTTAACATGGTTAGATAAACGTGATTTAGTTTTAGCCAGAAAAGCAGGAAAGGAATATATCGGCGCAGCTTTGTATCATGCCGTTTCCATTGATAATGGGTTAACATTTTCTAAAAATAAAAAAATTGCAGACAATAGCTGCGAATGCTGCCGCATTAGCATTAAATTTAATCCACAAGGTGAAGCTATCGCATTATGGCGTCATGTTTTTAAAGACATGACGCGAGATCATGCCATAGTTAACCTAGATAATACTGAAGAAAATATAACTCGCGTTACATTTGATAACTGGCAAATTGAAGCTTGCCCTCACCATGGACCTTCTATGGCTATCGGGGCTAAAGATGAAAGACATTTAGCATGGTTTACAGGTATACCTGAACGCGGTGGTTTGTTTTATGGACGTTTTAATCAAAACACCAAAAAACTGGAGAAACAATTTAACATTGATTCTTCTGCAACGGCTTCACGTCCACAAATTTTTAGTCATAATGATCTGATTTTATTTGCATGGAAAGTAATAGAGCAGGAAAAAACAAAACTTCAGCTTAAAATATCAAATGACAATGGAAATAATTGGTCAGAAACAATCACATTGGCATCAACTGAAGCAGCTTCTGATCACCCTCTACTTTTATCTCATAACAATGAATTTTTTATATCATGGTGGACAGAAGCAGAAGGTTTTCAGCTCATACCTGTAGTTGAAAAAATAAAAATCGAAGAATTTTCACTATTACCTTTTAATAAAAAAAGTTTATTCGAAATAGAAAAACGACATGAAAACACTAATTTTTTATTAGTACTTTGGTCATTAGACTGCCCGCCTTGTTTAAAGGAATTTAAATTACTTTCCTCATTAGTTAAACAAAAAAATTCCCCTAGGATAGTTCTTGTATCGACTGATAGTGTTGAATTTGTGCCGGAAATTAAATCCAGATTAATAGAATATAATCTGCAACAGGAGGAAAACTGGTATTTCAATGATGTACCGGAATTACTACGTTCCAAAATCGATAAAAACTGGTTTGGAGAATTACCACGAACATATTTCTACAATAAAAATACTGTTCGATTGGCTCATAGCGGACCTTTAAATCAGAGTCTTCTGGAAAAGTGGTTAAACAAATAACATCTTGTGTGTAGCAAGATATTATTTATAATTGCATAAATTTAAAAATGACAGCCACACAGGCTTCATCTATTCTTATCAAATTCTTAATATTCATATTAAATAATTCATCAAGTTAGGAGAAAACTATGAGCAAAGCAACTGCACGTCACATTCTGGTTAATACTGAAGAAGAGTGTCAATCTCTAAAACAAAAGATCGAAGACGGAACTGGTTTTGAAGAAATTGCAAAAGAGCATTCAACTTGTCCATCAGGACGAAATGGTGGCGATCTAGGCGAATTTGGCCCAGGACAAATGGTAAAAGAGTTTGACGAAGTTGTATTCAGCGGCGACTTGAATACGGTTCATGGCCCGGTAAAAACTCAATTTGGTTATCACTTATTGGAAATC
>JBFIIJ010000086.1:0-8355 GCA_041601315.1 Gammaproteobacteria bacterium | reverse complement strand
CGCCCATAACCGCCAACCGCGATTAAACTTAATTGGTCAGAATCAATAAATTGCTCCCAGGCAAAAATGAGTAATTGATCAACAAGCCAACCTTGTTTTTTTACTATTAACTCAATGTCTTCACCTGAGCTAAAACTTTCAGTTAGATATTCATAACCACTTTTCAGTGCTCTTTTGAATAAGGGTAAAGGTTTATTTGTCTGTTTAAGTTTTTTACTAAAACTACTTTTATCAAACAAATATTTATCCGCGATAATATTTTCCATATACGGGTTAAAAGTTTTCGTCTGATCGTTTGGTTAAAACTTCGTAACCATTGTCAGTAACGAGAATAGTATGTTCCCATTGTGCCGATAAACTTCTGTCTCGTGTGACAACAGTCCACTCGTCAGCTAGTAATTTAACCTGACGTTTTCCCAGATTAATCATAGGTTCGATTGTAAAAGTCATTCCTTTTTCCAGCTTTAAACCAGTATTTTGTTTGCCGTAATGGAGTATTTGAGGATCTTCATGAAATTCTTTACCTATACCGTGGCCACAATACTCGCGAACTACTGAGCAGTTATTGCTTTCCGCTAATGTTTGTATCTCATAGCCAATATCACCCAGAGCAATACCAGGCTTAACCATCTCGATACCTTTTTTCATGCAGTCGTAAGTTAATTCAACCAGACGTTTCGCACGTATGGAAGGTTCGCCAACAAAAAACATTTTGCTGGTATCACCATGATACCCGTCTTTAATGACAGTGATATCAATATTAATGATATCTCCGTTTTTCAGTTTCTTATCACTGGGGATACCGTGACAAACAACGTGATTTATTGATGTACAGATTGATTTTGGAAATCCTTTGTAATTTAAAGGCGCAGGAATCGCTTTTTGTTGGTTGACGATGTAGTCGTGACAAATCTGGTCTAGCTCATCAGTTGTTATACCACTTTGAACTTTGGGACCTATCATTTCCAGAACTTCGGCTGCCAGACGTCCGACGACACGCATTTTCTCGATTTCTTCGGGTGTTTTAATAGATACAGACATATATTTATATTTTTTTAAGGCTGGAGTTATTTGTTGTGGTAATTGTTCTATGGTATAAAGCGCTCGCGATTTTCGCAAATACTTAAATTAACTGTCACACGCATGCTTCAACCATATATGGGGTGCCTGATATATTTGTTAAATATCAGGTTGTTATATGGGGAGTGCGGAGGCTTAACCCTAACTTAGGAGAAACTAACATGTCTAACGTCACCATGCGTGAAATGCTGGAGGCTGGTGTCCATTTTGGTCATCAAACCCGATACTGGAACCCCAGTATGGCGCCATATCTATTTGGTCAGCGTAATAAAATACACATCATCAATTTGGAAAAAACTCTTCCACTTTATGAAGATGCCATGAATTTCGTCAGTAAGATGGCTTCAAAAAGAGGCACTATCTTATTTGTCGGTACCAAACGTGCGGCACAATCAATAGTTGCAGAAGAAGCGACACGTTGTGGTATGCCTTATATCAATCGTCGTTGGTTAGGTGGTTTATTAACTAACTTCAAGACGGTTCGCGGTTCAATTAATCGTTTGAAAGAAATCGAAGCTATGCAGACGGATGGCGGTTTTGAACGTGTTAATAAGAAAGAACAACTTATGCTAAGACGTGAATTGGATAAATTGAAAGCCAATTTATCCGGTATTAAAGACATGAAAGGCATTCCAGATGCCATATTCATTGTTGATGTTGGCTATGAAAATATTGCAGTAAATGAAGCGGTTAAGCTTGGAATCCCTGTTATTGGTATTGTTGATAGTAATAATAGTCCGAAAGGTGTTGATTATGTTATCCCTGGTAATGACGATGCAATTCGTTCTATTACGCTTTATACCAAAGGCGTAGCTGATGCCATTCTTGATAGTCGTCAATCAGTTGCGCATTTAGGCGGTTCTGAAGATAGCGATGACTTGGTAGAAATTGATGATACCGGCGCACCAGTAGAAGATGTTGTCGCTAAGCCAAAAGTCACCAAGAAAACAGCCAAGAAAAAGGTTACGAAGAAAGTTGATAGTGCAAAAGCAGAAGAAACACCTGTTGCAGATGACACTGAATCAGCAAAAAAGAAGGTGACTAAAAAGAAAGCAACTGCCAAGAAAAAAGTGGCCAAGAAAACAGCTAAAAAAGTCACCAAAAAGACAGCTGCAAAAGCTGACGACGAATAGCACTTGTTGTTATTCAGAATTAGAAATTAGTTTTAGAGGAATATATAGATGCAAATTACTGCTTCACTAGTAAAAGAGCTGCGCGAACGTACTGGCGCGGGCATGATGGATTGTAAAAAAGCTTTGCAGGAAGCTAATGGTGATATAGAAGTCGCAATTGAAGAAATGCGTAAATCAGGTGCTGCTAAGGCGGCTAAAAAAGCCGGTCGTATTGCTGCTGAAGGTGTTATCTCAATTAAGCAAGATGGTCAAAACGTTACGATTTTAGAAACCAATTGTGAAACCGATTTTGTTGCTAAAGATGAAAACTTTTTGTCATTTACTGAAAGTGTCATCAATGCGGTTAATACAGAAAATCCAAGTGATGTTGAAGAATTAATGCAACTTAGTATTGGCGATCAAACCGTTGAACAAGCAATCCAGCAATTGGTAGCTAAAATAGGCGAAAAGATAACCGTACGCCGATTTGAAAAGCGCGCAGCGAAAGGCCAAATTGGTACTTATTCTCACGGTACGCGTATTGGTGTCATTGTTGAGCTTGAAGGCGGAGATGAAGCCTTGGCTAAAGATATCGCCATGCATATTGCAGCTAGTAAGCCAGTTTGTGTTAGTGAAGATCAAGTTTCTCAAGATGTACTGGATAAAGAAAAAGAAATCTTTTCTGCTCAGGCAGCTGAAAGTGGTAAACCAGCAGACATTATTGAAAAAATGGTTGTTGGGCGCATACAAAAATTCTTGAAAGAAATTACTTTACTTGGTCAGCCTTTTGTAAAAGATCCTGATCAAACAGTAGAAAAACTTCTTAAAACCGCAAAAGCTTCAGTTACTTCTTTTATTCGATATGAAGTAGGGGAAGGAATTGAAAAGAAAGTAGATAATTTTGCAGAAGAAGTCATGTCTCAGGCCAAAGGAGACTAATTAGCCGATGTCTTCCCCGTCCAATTCCTTAAAATACAGACGGGTATTATTAAAACTCAGTGGTGAAGCGTTAATGGGTGATATGGCCTATGGCATTGATCCCAAGGTCATTGACCGTCTTGCTGATGAAATAGCCGAGCTTTGTAAGAAAGGTGTCGAAATTGCTATTGTTATTGGTGGCGGTAATATTTTTCGCGGAACCGGGTTGGCTGCATCAGGCATCGATCGAGTGACTGCAGACCATATGGGAATGTTAGCAACCATTATGAATTCGCTTGCGATGCAAGATGCGTTGGAACGCGTTAATTTACATGCCAGAGTTATGTCTGCGCTAAAAATTAATCAGGTTTGTGAAGATTATATTCGTCGTCGTGCTGTGCGACATCTTGAAAAAGGTCGAGTTGTTATACTTGCTGCAGGTACGGGCAATCCCTTCTTTACAACTGATTCGGCAGCTAGTTTACGTGCGATAGAAATCGGTGCTGAATTATTAATCAAAGCCACCAAAGTTGACGGTGTTTATTCATCTGATCCGATAAAAAATTCTGATGCTGTTCGATATGATGCACTCAATTACGATGAAGTTATTGAACGTAAGTTGGGTGTCATGGATACAACAGCAGTTGTGCTTTGTCGAGATAATCATATGCCTCTAAGGGTTTTAGATATGACAAAACCAGGCTCGCTATTAAAAGCAGCACAAGGCGAAGATGAAGGAACACTTGTCAGTAACGCATAGTTTGTAGGAGAGAATATATGATTGAAGATATTATTAGTGATGCAAAAAGTCGGATGCTGAAAAGCATCGATTCTTTAAAAACTGAAATGTCTAAAATTAGAACTGGTCGCGCTCATCCAAGCTTGTTAGAGCAGGTTAAAGTGAATTATTACGGTTCAGAAACGCCACTTAATCAAGTCGCTAGTATTAATGTCATTGATGCCAGAATGTTAGGTGTTAGCCCCTTTGATAAAAGCAGTGTGCCTGATATTGAAAAAGCAATCATGAATGCGAATCTTGGTTTAAATCCTGTGACTACGGGTGATTTAATTCGCGTTCCATTGCCAGCATTAACTGAAGAACGAAGAAAAGATTTAATCAAAGTAGTGCGTGCCGAAGCAGAAAAAGCACGTATTGCTGTTCGAAATATTCGTCGTGATGCTAATTCATCATGCAAAGAATTGACTAAAGAAAAAATGATTTCTGAAGATGATGAACGAAAAGCAGAAGATCAAATTCAAAATTTGACGAATGAAAATATCTCAACAATTGATAAAAATCTCGAGCAAAAAGAAGCAGAGATGCTTGAAATATAGCATTATTACTAAATTGTATTTATCTGTTTAGTTTTTACATGCAGGCAATGGCTACATAATGGATATTGACTCTAAAGCCACTAAACCAAATCATATTGCTATTATCATGGATGGTAATGGACGATGGGCAAAAAATAAAAGTCTACCTCGCGTTGCAGGACATCGCGCTGGTGTTAAAACACTTAGAAAATTAATAGAACATGCTGTCAGAATTAAATTAAATACTATGACAGTATATGCATTCAGCCGTGAAAACTGGCAACGCCCAGAAACAGAAGTTGATCTATTGATGGAATTGTTCATGACTGCACTTCAGTCAGAAGTAAAAGATTTGCACAAAAACAATGTGCATTTGAAATTTATCGGCGATAGAACAGCATTCAATGATAAGTTACAAAAAACCATAACTGATTCTGAGTCACTCACTTCCTCAAACTCAGGTTTGTATTTAAACATTGCTGCAAATTACAGTGGCCGTTGGGATATTACACAGGCTTTTCAATCTATTGCTAATGAGATAACTTCGGGTAACTTAAAAACCGGAGATATTAATGAATCAGTTGTTAGTAAAAAACTTTGTCTAGCGGAAAGTAAGGAACCTGACCTTTTTATTCGTACTGGTGGCGAGCATAGAATTAGCAACTACTTTTTGTGGCAACTGGCTTATACCGAATTGTATTTTACAGATGTTTTATGGCCTGATTTTACACATGAAGAATTAGATAAGGCGATAGCTTGGTTTTCCAGTCGGCAAAGGCGCTTTGGTAAAACATCAGAACAAGTCGAACAGTCGTCAGAGACATAAGCATTCAAGCACATAAATATATTATGTTAAAAAATAGAATTATTACGGCTGCAATTTTAATTCCTATAGTTATAGTTTTTATATTCCTGGCAGATACGATTTGGTTTTCTGCATTATTTGCGGTATTTATTGCTATTGGAGCATGGGAGTGGGCTGGGCTTTGCAAAGCAACTGATAGCATCAAAATTGGATACATAATTTTTATTGTATTAACGTTAATTGGAATCTATTGGCTTAATAACAGTTTATTATTTAATAGCATTGTATTGTGTGGCGTGATTTATTGGTTGTTCGCTGTGATTCTTGTTGTTTCTTATCAGAAGCAACGTAATTTATTACCCCGTTCAATGCCTCTGCAAATGCTGGTTGGCTTGTTATTATTAATTCCGATGTGGTCCGGTTTGACAATATTAAAGTCGTTTTCTGAAAACGGTGCTGAATTAATTATGTTATTGATGTTGCTTATCTGGGGTGCGGATACCGCTGCCTATTTTGCAGGTAAAAAGTGGGGTAAACGAAAGCTTGCCAATCGTGTAAGTCCAGGTAAAACATGGGAAGGAACTATCGCTGGTGTTGTATCGAGTGTTATCATAGCGGTCTGTTATGTTGTTGTTTCGAATAAAAATTTAGATGACAGTTTATTGTTTATAGGGTTGGCGATATTGACTGTTATTGGTTCGGTATTTGGTGATCTAATGGAGAGCTTGGTTAAACGTGAAGCAGGTCAAAAAGACAGTGGTAACATTCTGCCTGGCCATGGGGGCGTTATGGATAGAATAGATAGTTTGACTGCGGCCAGTCCAATTTTTGTATTTGGTCTTATTTCTTTAGGTTTGGTTGGATGAAAGGAATAACCGTTTTAGGTTCGACCGGTAGTATTGGTGTAAATACACTGGATGTTATATCGCGCCATCCCGATAAATATCATGTTAAAGCATTAACAGCGAATACTAATGTCAGTACATTGCTGGAACAGTGCATCAAATACAAACCTGAGTTTGCGGTAATGGTTGATGAAGATGCTGCATCAAAATTGGAACTTGCATTAAAGGATAAAGCTTCTGATGTTACGGTATTAAATGGTATCGATGGATTAATTAAAGTCGTTGAGCTTGCTGATGCAGATTATGTAATGGCTGCTATCGTTGGTGCTGCTGGTTTATTACCAACATTAGCCGCAGCGAAAGCAGGTAAAAGAGTATTACTTGCTAATAAAGAAGCTCTGGTAATGTCCGGCAAATTATTTATGGATACTGTTGAGCAAAATAATGCTGAGTTATTACCTATCGACAGCGAACACAATGCCATTTTTCAATGTATGCCAATCGGTTTTAATAAACATGTTGAAAAATCAGGGGTAAAAAAAATATTATTAACTGCCTCGGGTGGGCCTTTTCGTACAACACCATTAGACCAATTGTCTTCAATGACACCAGAACAAGCTTGTGCTCATCCAAATTGGGTTATGGGCAGAAAGATTTCCGTTGATTCTGCAACAATGATGAATAAGGGACTGGAAGTTATAGAAGCATGTTGGTTGTTTCATGTTCAACCAGATTTCATACAAGTGGTTATACATCCTCAAAGCGTCATTCATTCTCTGGTTCAATATAATGATGGTTCTGTTTTGGCTCAGTTAGGTAATCCTGACATGCGTACGCCGATTGCCTATGGAATGGCTTGGCCAGAAAGAATAGATGCCGGAGTTGAACGACTTGATTTGTTTGATATTGCTCGTCTTGATTTTATGGCGCCGGATGAAAAACGATTTCCTTGTTTGAGGCTTGCTCGTGAAGCTATGCAACAAGGTGGTACTAGTAGTGCTATTTTAAATGCGGCTAATGAAGTCGCGGTAAATGAATTTTTGCAAAAACGAATTCGTTTTACTGACATCGACCGTGTTATCGAAACAGTGTTGGAAAATGTGACGCAACATGAAGCAATTTCACTTGATGTTATTCTTGAAGATGACAAGTTAGCAAGAGAGTATGCCATGCATGCCGTTAAGGATTTGGCAGCATGATTGATATCATGCAATCCATTTTAGCTTTCATAGTTGCATTGGGTGTTTTAATTACATTTCATGAATTTGGACACTATTGGGTAGCTCGTCGTTGCGATGTAAAAATTCTTCAATTCTCAATTGGCTTTGGCCGCGCTATATATAAAAAACAGTTTGGTCATGATAAAACAGAGTTTGTTATCGCGGCTTTACCTTTAGGTGGATATGTAAAAATGCTGGATGAGCGCGAAGGTGAAGTTAAAGAAGAAGAGTTACCACGTTCATTTAATTACAAACCTTTATGGCAACGATTTGCCATTGTTTCAGCGGGTCCGATTTTTAACTTTATTTTTGCGATAATTGCTTACTGGATCATATTTGTTGTAGGTGTGAATGGTTTAAAACCTTTTATTGGTAAGGTAGAACCTGCTTCAATTAGTTCACAATCAGGATTGACATCAGGTCAGGAAATTATATCAATCAATGGATTAAAAACACCAACCTGGTCGACCGTGATTGATCAGTTGGTTAGTCATACTGTTGAAGGTGATGTGATTAACTTAGACGTTGTAGATATTAATGGCATAGAAAAAAAAGTAGAAATTGACCTTTCTAAAGTATCGATAGATGAAATGGCAGAAGGTAAGCTTCTAGAATCATTAGGTTTAAGTGTTATTGAATTAAAGTTAGCTCCCATCATTGGAGAAGTCATTCCAGATGGTGCAGCTGAAAGAGGAGGACTACTTCAATACGACGAAATTATTAGCGTTAATAATGTATTGATTTCATCATGGACAGAATGGGTCAGTGTAATAAGAAAAAGCCCTGGTAAAACATTAGATGTTGAGGTTTCAAGAGGTGAGTCAACGGTTAATATTCAAGTTACGCCTAAAAGTGTTCAGTCTGACAATGAGGTTATCGGTCAAATCGGTGCTGTAGCATTTAGACCGGATGATTTATTTGATTCTTATTTTACGATAGAAAGTTATAGCTTACCGACTGCTTTTATTAAAGGGATGAAAAAAACATGGGAAATGTCAGTGCTAACTCTTCGAGTACTTGGTAAAATGCTTGTCGGCGAAGCGTCGGTTAAAAATTTGAGT
>JBFIIJ010000085.1:0-8390 GCA_041601315.1 Gammaproteobacteria bacterium | reverse complement strand
GTGGCTACTTCAAATCCATCGGATAAAGTTATTCTCGATATTCTAGAAATTTCACGCGAAAAAAATAAACGACTGAAAATAACTGGCATGTTGCTATATTACAATCAGGAATTTATCCAATTACTGGAAGGGTCAAAAAAAGATGTTACCGAATTATTTAAAACCATCGAGATTGATGAAAGACATACTTCTGTAAAAGTATTCTACGAGGGTCCCATAGACAAAAGAGCATTCTCTGATTGGTCTATGGCATTTGATGATCTTAAAGAACACAAAGATCTAAATAAACTTCCAGGATTTGAAAAATTTGATACTCAAGGATTACCAATGCATCTCATTTCCGACAATCCAAACATCGGGAAAACATTATTCTTACATCTTAAGAAATTTCTATAATGATAAGTTAGCGTATTACTTAGTTATAATATCTTTATTGTTCATGTATGGACGCAACGCTTCTGGCACAACAATATTCCCCTCTTTATCCTGATAGTTTTCCATTACAGCAATTAACGTTCTTCCCACAGCTAAACCAGAACCATTAAGCGTATGCAACAACTCTGGTTTATTTGTTTCAGGGTTACGCCAACGTGCTTTCATTCGCCGTGCTTGAAATGCTTCGAAGTTGCTGCAAGAAGAAATTTCTCTGTATTTATTTTGCCCTGGCAACCAGACTTCGATGTCATAAGTCTTTGCAGCAGAAAAACCTAAGTCTCCGCCACACAAATTAACAACACGATAAGGCAAGTTCAGTTTTTGTAATATTTTTTCTGCATGCCCTGTTAATTCTTCCAGAACATCATAAGATGTTTCTGGTTTTACCATTTGTACCATTTCAACTTTTTCAAATTGATGTTGTCGAATCATGCCGCGAGTATCTTTACCATAAGATCCTGCTTCACTTCTAAAACAAGGCGAATGACAAACATATTTTCTTGGTAAATCATCAGCGTCTAATATTTCATCACGCACAATATTAGTGACTGGCACTTCGGCAGTAGGAATTAAATAAAGATAATTTTCTGGCTGCGTATCTACAATAGTATTTGCTATGACTTCTGATTCAACACTGCGTGGAATTCTAAACAAGTCTTCTTCAAACTTGGGCAATTGACCTGTACCAAAACAACTGTCTGCATTAACCAGATAAGGCACATTAATTTCTGAATAGCCATGTTCCGTAATATGCGTATCCAACATAAATTGAATCAAGGCACGATGTAACCTGGCAATGCCAGCATGCATAACGACAAAACGTGAGCTTGCTATTTTAGTTCCTGCTTCAAAATCAATCATTCCTAATGCTTCACCCAAATCAACATGATCTTTTACTTCAAAATCAAATTTCTTTGGCTCGCCCCATTTTCTAACTTCTTCATTATCATCTTCTGTTGTTCCATTAGGCACAGATTCATGCGGAATATTGGGTATGGCAGAAATTATTTTATTTAAACTTATTTGAATATTCGTTAAAGCCAGACTACTTTCATCAAGTTGTTTTTTAATAGATGCAACTTCATCCATAACTGACTGTGCATCTTCGCCTTTTGATTTTAATGTACCGATTTCTTTTGATTTCGCATTACGTAAAGATTGAAGTTCTTCCGTTTTTACTTGTATAGTTTTGCGTTTTTCTTCCAGTTCCTGAATTGCACTGGTATCTAATGACATATTTCGCTTACTTAAAGCCGTAGCGATACGATCTAATTCATTACGTAAACTGTGTGGATCTAACATTACTGGATTATTCCTTTTACATATTTATTTTTGCAGACCAATGAACAATATGACCTGGCTTTATTTGTTTATTTAATTCTTCAATGATTAACGTTGCTTTGTCTGGCACATCAAAAAATTCTATTACAAGAGGTAAATCAAGCGACATATCAATTAATTTTGATGAATGATATTCACCCGAAACACCGAATCCGGTTATACCTCTGAATACGGTAACACCACATACTTTACTTTCATCATGTAAATATTTAAGTAACTTTTCCATTTCAGACTTGGCTTCGTACAAATAAATTCTGACTACTGTTACTTCTGTCTCGTTCATAATTGCCTCCCAAGGATCATTCCTAACCAACAGCCTGAAATACACAAAGTCACACTTAATAAAATATTTAACCCGGCCTTAATTGTTTCCCCTGATTCAAGCAAATTTAATGTCTCAATTGAAAATGTGGAAAAAGTTGTGAAAGCACCAAGTAAGCCAATTGTTATACCTGCACGTAATTCAGGACTAACATCCATTCGTTCGATCATCAAAACATAAGCTGACCCCATGATGACTGAACCAAGCACATTTACTGCTAATGTGCCGTATGGGAAGCCTCGTCCAAGTAACATATATATACCATTAGACATGCCATAGCGACATAATGCCCCTGTAGCACCTCCAATAGCTATTGAAATTAATTGCATCATGTTTATTTTCTATCTTTTAATTTTTCTGGCTTCGTCATCCATATTTCGTAACATCGCAAGTTTTTCAGCAATCTTTATTTCCAGACCTCTGTTTACAGGATGGTAATATTCTCTATCTTCCATGTCATCGGGAAAGTAGTGCTCCCCCGCCGCATAAGCATTCTCTTCATGATGAGCATAACGATAGTCTTTGCCATAATCGAGACTCTTCATTAATTTCGTCGGTGCATTGCGTAAATGTAATGGCACTTCTTTCGAACCAGACTGTTTGGCATCCTGCATTGCTGTATTAAAAGCAGTATAAACAGCATTGCTCTTCGCAGCACAAGCAAGATAAACGATAGCCTGAGCAATTGCCAGTTCACCTTCAGGTGAGCCTAAGCGCTCCTGTGTTTCCCACGCATCGAGCGCCAACCTCAAACCTCTTGGATCAGCGTTTCCAATATCTTCAGATGCCATACGCACAACACGACGGGCAACATAAAATGGGTCAACGCCACCATCAACCATTCGGACAAACCAGTACAGTGCTGCATCCGGATTTGAGCCTCTAACTGATTTATGTAGCGCCGATATTTGATCATAAAAAGCTTCGCCGCCTTTATCGAAACGTCTTAACGAGCCATCAACCAATACTTCATTTAATAAACTTTCAGTAATAACGCCGTCTTCTGCAAGATCAGAAGCAATTTCAAATAAATTCAATGCGCGGCGAGCATCACCATCGGCAACATCAGATAGTTTTTTTAAAGCGTCATCATCCAGTTTTAAATTCTGTTTTCCAAAACCATGAATATCGTCATCCAATGCTTGTTGAAGAATTACTTTTATATCTTCAGGCTTAAGAGATTTTAATACATAGACTCTTACACGCGATAACAACGCATTATTTAATTCAAATGATGGGTTTTCAGTTGTCGCACCAATAAACGTTATTGTGCCATCTTCGACATAGGGTAAAAATGCATCTTGTTGTGATTTATTAAACCGATGTACTTCATCAACAAACAGAACCGTATCTTTGTTGTAAACTGCACGATATTGTTTTGCTTGTTCTATAGCCGCACGGATATCTTTCACACCACTTAACACAGCTGAAACAGACAAAAACTGTGCGTCACAAGATTTAGTGATTAATCGCGCCAGAGTTGTTTTGCCAGTACCCGGCGGCCCCCAAAACACCATTGAATGTAATCGACCTTGTTCTATAGCAAGTTTCAAAGGTTTGTCATTTCCGAGAATGTGTTCCTGCCCGATATAAGCATTGATCGTTGCAGGTCGCATACGATCTGCTAAAGGACGAAATTCTTCAGACTCTGACATTAATAAAATGTAATCAAATCAAGAATTGCTTTCTGAAACTTCATCAACTTTTGTTTCATCAATCACATCAACACCTTCTGGAATGTCAAATTCAAAAAGCGTTGGTAAAAGATTAGTATTCTTTTTGACATCAGAAAAATCAATCCGGGTTGTCTGACCAAGATTATCAAAAATAATCATCATTCCCAATTTTGTTCCATCAAAACCGATACGAATATTTTTATATTGCGCTTCGGGATCTTTTGGAGTCAACTCTATCCAGTCATGATTTTCAATGTTACCCATATCGACTTGAAGAAAATGTTCGGTAATGTTGTTATTACCTAAAATAATGCCTGCAGGTGTTTGATTAATCGCATCACCCATTTTTCTAATAGTGAGCTGCTCAAGGTCTTCATCATAAAGCCATAGAACATCACCATTAGATATGATTAATTGAGTATAAGGTGTTTGATATGACCAATGAAATTTACCCGGTTGCTGTAAAAAGAGAATGCCTTCCGTTTTTTCGAGAACCTGTCCATTTTCATTAATCAAGCTTTGAACAAAATTTGCTTCAAGTGATTTAAATCCTTTTAGAAAATCCTGCAAAGGATCATTTGAATTTTCCTCCGCTTGTACATTAAAAGTTAAGAACGAAGTGTAAAGCGCAATAACTGAACTGATGAAGATTTTCTTGTAGACATTCATTTTTTTTAATTTCTCATATATTTCATACTTATTAATCCACCGGTGGCGGTGGGCCAGCATACACTTCACGACTACCATTTGATTCCAAAGGCCCAACTAATCCACTGCTTTCCATTTCTTCAACAATTCTAGCTGCACGGTTATAGCCCACTCTTAATCTTCTTTGAATATAAGAAATAGAAGCCTTACGTGTTTCCGTAACAATACGCACCGCTTCATCGTATAAAGGGTCTAATTCGTCCTGTGGTGCATCAAGTCCTGGTATGGCTTCCGCTCCACCCTCAGACGGTCCGCGTAATATATCATCGATATATTCAGGTTCACCGCGTGACTTCAAATCAGCCACAACTTTATGAACTTCATTATCTGAGACAAATGCACCGTGAACTCGTTCAGGAATACTTGTGCCGCCGGGAAGATATAACATATCACCATGTCCCAATAACTGCTCAGCACCCATCTGGTCCAATATTGTCCGTGAATCAATTTTTGATGAAACCTGAAATGCAATTCGACTAGGAACGTTTGCCTTAATTAAACCGGTAATAACATCAACAGAAGGACGTTGAGTTGCCAGAACCAAATGTACACCTGCTGCTCTTGCCTTTTGAGCCAGTCGTGCAATTAACTCTTCAACTTTTTTACCGACCGTCATCATCATATCGGCAAGCTCATCAATGATAACAATAATGAAAGGCAGCTTTTCTAAATAACGCGGTTCTTCATCTTCACTGAACGGTTTATAAAAAGGATCAAGAATAGGCTTCCCTTTTGCCTTTGCATCTAAAACTTTCTTGTTATAACCAGTAATATTTCTAACACCTAAAGCAGACATCAACTTGTAACGTCTTTCCATTTCCGCAACACACCAACGCAATGCATTAGCAGCTTCTTTCATGTCGGTAACAACCGGTGCGAGTAAATTTGGAATGCCTTCGTAAACTGATAACTCAAGCATTTTTGGATCAATCATAATCATGCGCACATCGGATGCAGTAGACTTATAAAGTAAACTTAAAATCATTGCGTTTAATGCAACTGACTTACCTGAACCAGTGGTGCCTGCTACTAATAAATGCGGCATCTTGCCTAAGTCAGTAACGATAGGTTTGCCACTAATATCTTTACCTAACGCCAAAGCCATCGGTGACTTAAGCGTTTCATATTCAGTTGTGTTTAATATTTCAATTAAACTCACCAGCTCACGATTTTCATTTGGAATTTCCAAACCGATATATGGTTTACCCGGAATCACATCTACAACGCGAACACTGGTGACCGATAAAGAACGGGCCAAATCTTTTGAAAGATTAATGATCCGACTGCCCTTCACGCCCGGAGCAGGATCTAATTCAAAACGCGTAATAACAGGTCCGGGATGAACAGCAACTACTTCAACTGAAACACCGAAGTCTTTTAACTTTATTTCTACCTGACGAGAAATGGCTTCTAATGCTTCTTTTGAATACTGACCTTTTGATGGGACAGGATCATCTAACAAGCTTAATGCCGGTAAAGTTGTAGCAACATCTGGTTCAAACAAACTTTCCTGTTTTTCTTTTATTGCGCGAATACTTGGTTTTACATCAGGTGTAATTTGTTGAATTTTTGGAGGAATACGTTGTTCTATTATTTCCTGTTCTTGTTTTAATAAATGTTCTCGATCTTTTCTCGCACGACGCCCTTCTGCTTCGTCTTTAAAAGAAGAGGCTTTATGACGAAAATTTGTAATTGTGTTCAGTGTCAATCTACCCGTTGAATCCATCAACGAAAGCCATGACAATCCGCTATAAAGCGTTAAACCTATAAGTAGCATCGATAGCATAAGAAGTGTGCTACCTACATCACCTGTCGAATCTAATAAAATTGAACCTATGGCATCCCCTAATATTCCACCGGCACCGCGAACTTCGTGTGGTAATGCGCTACCCGCTTGAAAATGCATCCAGGCAATTCCACAGCCACCAATCAAGCCAAATAAAATGCCGACACCACGAATAGAGAAAGTAACCTGATTAAAAGGCTCTTTTTGGCGACGTAATTGAAACCAGCGCCAGCCACTAACAAGAAACATCAACGGGATGACATAGCCGAAATAGCCAAAGACATAGAGCATAATGTCAGCAATCCAGGCGCCAATGGTCCCTGCACTATTATGAATTTCAGTCGCAGTCACTGAATGTGACCAACCTGGGTCGTCAGGATGGTAAGTAATTAGGGCGGTGAACAAGTATATTGCCATCATAAGAGATGCAAATACCAACACTTCTCTAAGATTAGTAATTACATGACCTGCGATAGGCTTGCTTTCTTTTTGTTTACGAGATGCTTGGCTCACATTAATTCTTTTTGTTAGAAAATATATGTAATTATATGTTTATAAAGGAAGTATTTAAACAGTAAATTAGAAAAAAATCTGGTTTTTCAGACCCTGAAGGTCTTTGCTGATCATACTGCTTTAACGTACCATAGCCCAATTTTTAAATATAAATAATTTCCAATTGAGGTAGCAATTCATGGGCGAAACTCGTCATTCAAAATTATTAATTCTCGGCTCCGGCCCTGCTGGATACACTGCGGCATTATACGCAGCACGAGCCAATCTTTCTCCTGTATTAATCACCGGAATTCAACAAGGTGGACAATTAACAACTACGACCGACGTTGACAATTGGCCGGGTGATGTGGAAGGCCTGCAAGGCCCTGATTTAATGAACCGGATGCTCGAACATGTTGAACGCTTCGACACAGAGATAGTGTTTGACCATATTCACACTGCGGAGCTTTCTGAACGTCCTTTCAAGCTGATTGGCGACAGTGCAACATACACTTGTGACGCATTGATTATCGCAACAGGCGCTTCTGCGCAATATTTAGGATTACCTTCCGAAGAAGCTTTTATGGGTAAAGGTGTCTCTGCCTGTGCAACCTGTGATGGTTTTTTCTACCGTGGAGCTGATGTTGCCGTTATTGGCGGTGGA
The DNA here is from genome assembly GCA_041601315.1 of Gammaproteobacteria bacterium. Lineage (GTDB taxonomy): Bacteria > Pseudomonadota > Gammaproteobacteria > Eutrophobiales > Eutrophobiaceae > UBA7359. Next base: position 966 of record JBFIIJ010000085.1, on the reverse strand, counting down.
AATACTGCTGTTGAAGAAGCATTATATTTATCAAATATTGCTAATAGCGTCACCGTAGTACATCGCCGAGACCAATTTCGTTCAGAAAAGATATTGGCAGACCGACTTTTTGAAAAAGAAAAAAATGGTAATGTAAAAATTGAATGGAATCATACACTTGATGAAGTTCTGGGTGATAATAGTGGCGTTACAGGAATGCGTATCAAAAGCACTGAAAATGGTGAGACTAAAGATATTGACCTTAAAGGTGTCTTTATTGCCATTGGACATAAACCTAATACCCAATTATTTGAAGGTCAATTGGATATGAATAATGGTTACATAAAAATCAAAAGTGGACTCGATGGACAAGCTACATCGACCAGTATTCCCGGTGTTTTTGCTGCGGGTGATGTTGCCGATCATGTTTATCGCCAAGCTATTACTTCTGCAGGCAGCGGCTGTATGGCAGCGCTGGATGTCGAAACCTATCTTGATAATCTGAAGTAATGGTTCTTCAAGGATGAAAGCTATACAACTATCAGAACACGGCGAACCTGAGCTACTTAAAGTTGTTGAGACAAAAGACCCTGAAATAAAAAAATCGACTGAAGTTAAAGTTAAATTAAAGGCCGCCGGCATAAATCCTGTTGATACTAAACTTCGTTCAGGTGCCTATCCCATTATTACATTTCCAGCAATTTTAGGTTGCGATGGTGCGGGTATTGTTGAGGAGTGTGGTTCTGCTGTCACACGGTTCAAAGAAGGCGATGAAGTTTATTTTTTTAGTGGTGGTATTGCCTCAGTTCAAGGAAACTATGCAGAATATAAAGTGCTTAATGAACGTTTTGTAGCACTTAAACCCAAGTCTATTGATTTTATTCAAGCCGCTGCTACACCTTTAGTCTTAATCACCGCATGGGAAGCCTTGTTTGATCGAGCTCGGTTAGAAAAAGGTCAAACTGTATTCATTAATGCCGGTGCTGG
>JBFIIJ010000084.1:0-8457 GCA_041601315.1 Gammaproteobacteria bacterium | reverse complement strand
CTTGTTCTTGGAAAATGAAAGGCTTCTCTTGTTAAAATAGAGAACATAAAGCAAAAAAATTGTAGATGAGATTATGAAAAATAAATCTAGCAGGAAAATATGGATAATTTATTAGCCAGACATTGGCATCATTTGCCATCCGATGAAATAACCACGCTGTTAGAGTCTGATGCTGACAAGGGACTTGATACATTCGAAGTAAGCCATCGACAGACAGCTTTTGGTCAAAATCGGCTGACCACAAAAAAAGGTAAAAGCCCTTTTGTTATGTTTCTGTTGCAATTTAATCAACCCCTTGTCTACATTCTTCTGGGTGCTTCAGCGATTACTTTTGCTTTACGCGAATGGGTAGATAGCGGAGTTATCTTTGGCGTTGTTCTGGTTAACGCAGTGATTGGTTTTATTCAGGAGTCCAAAGCTTTAAAAGCAATTGAGGCGTTAGCGCGTTCCATGGAAGGTACGACTATAGTTGTGCGTGCAGGTAAAAAAGAAAAAATTCCTGCCGTCAGTCTGGTGCCAGGTGATCTGGTGCTATTGCAGTCGGGTGACAAGGTTCCTGCAGATTTAAGATTAATGCGCTCGCGTGAATTGCAAATTGATGAGTCCGCATTAACAGGTGAATCCGTTCCTGTACAAAAACAGGTGGAACAACTGACACAAGAAACTTTATTGGCAGAACGCAGTAACATGGCGTACTCGTCTACATTAATAACTTATGGCACTGGTGCGGGTTTAGTTGTTGCAATAGGTGATCAAACAGAGATAGGTCGTATTAATGCATTGATAGCGAGTGCTGCGGTATTGGCGACTCCGCTAACAAAAAAAATTACTCATTTCAGCAAAATATTACTTTGGATCATTTTGGCATTAGCCGGGCTGACATTTATAGCGGGCTGGTTACATGGAGAGCCATTACTTGATACCTTTATGGCTGCGGTTGCCTTGGCAGTTGGTGCTATACCAGAAGGTTTGCCTGCAGCAATGACGATTATGCTGGCAATTGGTGTAGGTAAGATGGCACGTCGTCATGCCATTATACGTAAGATGCCAGCTGTTGAAACGTTAGGTAGTACTACAGTTATTTGTTCTGATAAAACCGGCACCTTAACTAAAAATCAAATGACTGTGTCAGAAGTTTTTTCAGGTGATCAATGTTTTGACATAACGGGTTTGGGTTATGAACCCAAAGGTGAAATACAATTTAATAATGCTGCCATCGATCCAGCTACATTCCCCGCGTTGATGGAATGTTTAAAAGCTGGATTGCTTTGTAATGATTCACGACTGATTTCTAAAAATGATCAATGGAGTATTGAAGGTGACCCGACAGAGGCTGCGTTAATCGCTTCAGGAGTTAAGGCAAGTCTGGTTATCGAAACAATGGAGCAGGATATACCACGCATCGATACGTTGGGGTTTGAATCTCAGCATCAATATATGGCTACTTTACATACTGTAGTATCTGATTCAACACAAGTTATCTATTTAAAAGGATCTGTCGAAAGTGTATTGGCGCGTTGTCATGATATGTGCGATATAAATCTAGCATCAGTATCACTTGATAAAGAACAGATTCATAAACAAGTAGAATTAATGGCAGAAAAAGGTTTACGTGTATTAGCCTTTGCAAGAAAAATACCTGCAAGTCATAGTAAATCAGTCAATCATAGTGATGTTCAGGAAGGAATGAGCTTTATTGGTTTGCAAGCCATGATGGACCCACCACGTGAAGAAGCTATTAGAGCGGTTCGTGCATGTCAGCGAGCAGGCATACATGTCAAAATGATTACAGGAGACCATGTCGCTACAGCTGCTGCAATAGCGCGCCAAATTGGTCTTAATGGTAGTCAGGAAAATGAATTTGAAGGTTTTGCAATAAACGGTCATACGCTTTCTCAATTATCTGATCATGAGTTAATTGATGTTGCCCAGTCTACCGCAGTATTTGCCAGAGTATCACCAGAACAAAAGTTACGATTGGTCGAAGCGTTACAAGCTAAAGGTCACATAGTTGCCATGACGGGTGATGGTGTTAATGATGCGCCAGCACTCAAACAAGCTGATATTGGTGTAGCTATGGGAGTAGGTGGTACTGAGGTTGCAAAAGAAGCCTCTGATATGATTTTGACCGATGATAACTTTGCGACTATTGAAGGGGCTGTTGAAGAAGGAAGAACAGTATTTGATAACCTAGTGAAATTTATTACCTGGACCTTGCCAACAAATGTTGGTGAAGGACTTGTCGTTCTGATTGCTGTCTTTTTTGGTCTAACATTACCTATTACACCTGTGCAGATTCTATGGATCAATATGACGACCGCACTGTTACTTGGAATGATGCTGGCGTTTGAAAGCAAAGAACCCGGAATTATGGCTCGTCCACCTCGACAGCCGGAAACTCCTGTCCTGACAAAAGAACTGGGTATCCGTATTGGACTTGTCAGTCTAATGTTAGTAGCAGGTGCATATGGTCTTTTTGAATGGGCAATGCAAGCAGGTAAAGGTTTGGATGCGGCACGTACACTCGCCGTTAATATGTTTGTTTTCGGAGAATTGTTCTATCTTTTTAATTGTCGTTCTTTGCGTTATTCAATGTTTAAACTGGGATTCTTTTCTAATCATTGGTTGCTGTTTGGCGTCACGCTTATGATTTTATTTCAACTGTTTTTTACCTATTCTTCAATCATGAATAAATTATTTGGAACGACACCACTCGAATTTGTCGAATGGATCATGATTCTAACGGGAGGTCTAATTATTCATGGAATGGTTGGTATAGAAAAATGGTTATTTCGGCGTATTCAAAATATTCAAGCTTTTTAGATAACTACAATAGTTTATAGTAGGAAGAAGATTAGGGGTTGATAATAATATGAAACGATTCAAAGATATTCTTTGTGTGGTTGAGCCTGAAGAAGACTGCAAAGCTGTATTGGAACGTGCAGTAGCTTTAGCTGAAAACAATCAGGCTAAATTGACCGTTGTTGATGTTACTGAGCGCATTTCAAATAATCCTTCAATAATTGAAGGCATACCTAGTCCAGATGAATTACAGGCGGCAATAATCAGTACCTATGCGAAGAGTCTGGAAGATTTGGTTAATCCATATCGACAACGGGTTGAAATTAAAACCAAGGTATTAACCGGAGTTCCGTTCCTAGTGATAATTAGAGAAGTGTTACATAGTGGGCATGATCTCTTGATTAAGCTACCTGAGAAATGTGACTGGCTGGATCGTTTGTTTAGTAGTGATGACATGCATTTGTTTCGTAAATGCCCCTGTCCAGTCTGGATTGTAAAACCTCAGCTTAAGAAGTCTTATCGACGCATTCTTGCTGCAGTTAATGTTAGTGATACATTTTCACCAGCGGTTCAGGAATCACAACATGTTTTAAATCAACAAATACTTGAAATGGCATGTTCTATGGCTGTATCTGATTTTGCTGAACTTCATGTTGTTCATGTATGGGATGCGATCGGAGAAATTGCAATGCGTGGACCATTCATGGATATGCCCGAAGAGAAGATTATTGCTTACGTCGAACAAGAAAGACAACAAAGGTCAACGAAGTTAAATAAACTTATACAAAACGTTGTTGATAAATTTGGTAAGGATTCTCAAAAATATATTGATCTCCATACGCATTTGATAAAAGGAGAGGTGCGTAAAGAGATATCTGAATTAGCTTTAAAAATTGAAGCAGACCTTGTGGTTATGGGTACGGTAGAACGTACTGGAATTCACGGTTTTATTATGGGTAATACAGCAGAGACAATACTTAATCAAATCGACTGTTCAGTAATGGCAATCAAGCCACCGGGTTTTGAAACACCGGTTACGTTAGAGGGTTAACTATGTTGTGCCTCCAAGAAAAAGCCACGTTTGATAAATAACAAATACTGCTAGTAGTAATCCACCCGCCCAGCGTTGAATACTTCCATGTCCTGTTCTGCGTACACCTCTGGCCATTAAGTAAAGAGCAATGGCAAGAGTAATCATTAACGGATAATCTCTAGTGAGTACTATCGTATCGAAGTTGCCTGGACCGACAATACCTGCGATACCTAATACTGCTAAAGTATTAAAAAGGCTAGATCCAACAACATTACCTACAGCAATATCATGTTCTCCTTTTCTCGCAGCTACTACTGAAGTAGCTAATTCTGGCAAACTAGTCCCTACAGCAACAATAGTTAGGCCTATAACCAGATCACTGATTCCAAAACTATGAGCAATCCCGACTGCACCCCATACCAATAAACGAGAACTAATTAATAATATAACTAGACCAGAAATAACAAGCCACCAAACATGCCGTTTTGAATCTACTTCCGGCATTTCATCGGAAAAAGAGGAGGTAAGTGGATCATTTGCCGATGCGCTATGTGCCAAATGTAGAGTCCACATTACCACTAGTATCATGCCAGCCATTAGTAACAGACCATCTAGACGAGAGAGTACGCCATCATAAATTAACGCTAGTGCAAAAAACATCACTACAATCGTTAATGGAAACTCCCGGTTCAATGTTTGCGATCTAATTGTCAGAGGGATAATTAATGCTGCCAAACCTAATACCAAAGTCATGTTAACGATATTCGATCCAATTACATTACCTATAGCTATTCCACTATTTCCTTGCCAGGCCGCCATAGCTGAAACAAGCATCTCTGGAGCTGAAGTACCAAAGGCGACGATAGTCAGGCCAATGATCAATGGCGAAATGTTAAAACTAAGTGCTAGACCAGATGCTCCGATAACAAAACGATCCGCACTCCAGGTTAGTAATATAAGACCTGTGATAATTGCGGCACTGAATAACACTATTGTTTGCATTGTGTCGACCTAACTTATTACATACTATAGATTGTTATATTACATCTTTAATTTTTACCACGATACTGGCAAGTTAAAAGTAATAGTCTTATGCTTTTACGGATCAAAAAAGCCATTTCATTGTTATTATTCATTATTAGTGCTTCGTATTATTCGATAGACTTTAATTATGAAAATAACTCGTAAGGATACGGCTAAACAGTTTCTGGCCTGAAAATAGCTAGTAACAATACTAAGATAAAGTTATTTATAAATATATTATGCTTCCATTAATTATACCTATCGGCGCGTTACTTTTTGGCGTAGCTCTTTTGCTATTAGGCAACGGCTTGCTTAATACGTTGCTTGCTGTGCGTGGCAATATGGAAGGGTATAGCGATGGTCTGATGGGATTGATTATGTCGGGTTATTTTGTCGGCTTTTTTGCGGGGACATTTTTAGCCATACCATTAATAAAACGTATTGGTTATATCCATGCATTTGCATTTTGTGCATCGTTAATCTCTTGCTCGGCCTTATTGCATGTTTTATTCGTTAATCCTTATTTCTGGATGATTTTGAGAATAATGACCGGCACGTTATTGGTGATACTTTATACTGTCGTTGAAAGCTGGTTGACGGCAGAGACGCCAACAGCACAACGTGGTCGTGTGTTTGCTGTTTATATGATTGTGAATCTTGGTGCATTAACTATTGCTCAACAATTACTTAGATTGGATTCTCCTTTATCATTTGTCTTGTTTGCCATAGCGGCTATGTTGATTAGTGCTGCATTAGCACCGGTAACCCTAACGCGTCTAACTCAACCAGTTATTTCGGATGTTGCGCGTTTAAAGTTTAATACTTTATATGTACTTGCACCTATAGCAGTTGTTGGGTCATTCTTTTCAGGTTTGTCTATGGGTGCGTTTTGGGGAATGGCACCTATCTATGGTATTCATATTGGCCTTGAAGTAAATGATGTTGCGACGTTTATGAGTTGTGCTATTTTGGGTGGTGCGCTTTGTCAGTATCCTGTCGGACGTTATTCGGACAAACATGACCGTCGAAAGGTGTTAGCGACGATTAGTTTTTTAGCTAGTCTTGCTGCATTACTGTTAGCCTTTGCAGCCTATGTTGATTCCTTATTGTTATTAGCTATTGCCATTTATGGTGGTTTAGCTTTTTCAATTTATTCTGTAGCAATAGCGCATCTAGTGGATCAACTTAAATCTGAAGAGAATCTTGCGGGTGTTAGCGGTTTGTTACTTTTATACGGAATAGGTGCGGCAATAGGTCCGGCTTTAGCAGGACAACTGATGCATTTCTTTGGTCATCAAGCATTACCATTTTATTTTTTCTTAACGCAATTAGTATTAGCGCTCTATACGATTCGCACATATAGATTACATAGAGATGAACAGCCGGAACATGCGTCGCAATTTGTGCCTATGGTTAGAACTTCTCTGTCCGCTATAGACATGATGCCTGATGAAGAGATACAGAATGTTGAAAGTTAAAAAGATGCCGGGACTAAACCTCCAGACTTAATCCCGGCGCGTTGAGTGTATTCCGTTTAATTTATTTCATCAGTTTTACATCACCTCCTTATGTTCATTTATTACTCTCTCTAGATCAAAGAAAGTATGTGCAACCAGGGGAGTCTCAATAGTAATACCTAGTGCACGTTTAAAATCAGAAGCCGAAAACAGACCACAAACATTCATGTCTTCAGCTTCCCCCTCAATAACCAAAATATGTTGTTCGTTCAGCGCCATAAACGTTTGCATAACATCACCGAGACAAGATTTTTCAATATTTTTTCGACTTATAGCCTTTAGTTTGTGTTTAGGTAGCATGATGTTTTTAACTAAAACATCGGAGCGCATAATGCCTGCTTCGTTCGCATACAGCATCGGTTTTCGTCCCATTAAATCCATTGCTGTTATTACGCCAGACAATTCGCCGTTATGCCCAATAATTATTAATGCACGTTTTCGATTTGCCAGCATTAGTTCGAGTGCATCATTAACACTAATAGAATCGCTCGCTGTTGTTGCAGCTGTTTGAGTAAAATCAATCATTAGTGTGGACGCAGGTGAATCTAATGTCAGTCCTTCTGGCTGAATGCTAGGATTACATAAGCCGCAATGATCCGATAAAGTATTTACAGGTATGTTTCTGTATTTGTTTAACATGTTCTTCTCCTTACTTGTTTCATTTCGTATGTTGTTTAACAAGAAAGACATGTTGCAAATTGCCGGGTATTACATTCGGGTCGTTATGACTATTTGAATATATTTCCACACGCCAGCATATATTTTCGTTTAATGTAAACGAACATTAAAAAACATAAATATATTAAAGACGTCAGCTTGGTGGCCGACAATTTGCGACGATGTCAGACGGAGAGAGGAGGAGAACGAATTGAAGCTGAATGTGTGTGGTTCTCGACATAGATTGGTGTTAATCCATGGCTTGAGCATGCAAAAATATTATTTTGTTTTTGCTCTGAATTATATTGAATAAAATCAGGCGTAAAGTGTTTATTGTTGTTGCTTTCTAAATCAACTGTTTCCAGTGAGTCGTAGTAATTACTATCAAGTAAAAAGCGGGCATCAGAACGTCCGGACGCAAGAGACAGCTGACTAACTAATAACAAGGCAACCAATGTGGTTGTCATTATTGCTAATTGACGATGTTCGATAGCTGTTTCAGTTTTTTCCACTACTTACTACTCCAGTTTGACATCCCGCTATTATTATTCATATTAGTACATATGGTTCATACATCAAGATTTCAAGTATAAAAATTATGTCCTGGCATTATGGCTTCGTTCAGGAATCAAAAGTTCATGAATTTATTACCAGAACACTATAAATTCTTAAATACTGATATAATTTTCAAATGGCAACCAAACTTACCGATTTTCAACTACTGCGACTCAAGAGCGAACATTTTCGTGCTATAGGGATGTTAATTGTATTAGCGGTTGTTTCTTTAATTGGTTTTTACAATTTATTCTTTGCTCCAGAATCAAAAATGGGTTTGGGACGTTCAATCTTATACATTGTTTTTGTTTTTGCTGGTTTTGAAACAATATTTTTATTAGTTGTTCGTAATGCCATTAAAAAGCAAAAACGGATTAAAGAAATTTTAAGGTACTTTCAATCAATTGTTGAAAGTATATTACCTGTTGCTGCCATGGTGATTATTATGGACGTTAGTAATAATCCTTATACGGTACTTTTGTCTCCTGCCTATTCTTTCATATTAATTATAATTTCTGCTTCGGCATTACATTTAACTCCAAGAATAACATTGCTGACAGGTCTTCTAAGTTCAGTTTGTTATACGGCATTAACTATAAGAGTATTGTATGTTGATAGCTTTCAACATCTAAATCCGCATCCAAATAATTTATATATCTTTATGTCGATGATGTTATTTGTCGCAGCAATCGTTATGTATTTTATTACACGTGAACTACGCTCCTATGTTGATGTGGCAGTTGATGAAATGGCTTTGCAGGATGAGTTGGAGCTTGCAAGTCAGGTTCAGGAAAATTTATTACCATCGCCGTTACCAGAACTGGAAGGATATGATGTCGCTGCATTTAGTACTCCGGCTAAACATGCTGG
>JBFIIJ010000083.1:0-8462 GCA_041601315.1 Gammaproteobacteria bacterium | reverse complement strand
ACTGCATCGAATGTCGATGCTGTCGTTGCTGCTGAATATTGTGGAGAGAGCGGGAAGATTAAAATGCGGTTTGCATTTGCATTACGTAGATTTTCCAAACCTAATTCAATTGAAGGACTACCATAGCGCATTGCCAATTCCACTTTGACGTTTCCAGAAAATCGATTTTCAACCTCAGTCCTAATAGCATTGGCTTGTTTGATAGAAATATCGAGCAAGGGTGAACCATTCTCCGTCCATACTTTTTTATACGCTTCTGCTGATTTTTTTGGACGAGTACGTAGAATGACGCCGTGTAATACAAACCACCATATTAATTTAGGCACCTCGATTACGCGCGGGTCTGAAAGAAATTGAGCCAAATATTTACGTAACGCCGCTGGTGTTGGCGCATCGGGTGTGCCGAGATTGGTGATCAGGACACCGGTACAGCTTTCGCTGTCATGTTTATATTCTGGATTGCCTTTATACTTTGCCATAAGTTACTTTATATAGGAGCAGAGCGTGTTTGTAAAAAATATTGATGATTGTGTCGAGTTTACCGCGAATGATGGTTGTCAGATACGGGAATGGCTGCATCCTAAAAATGACGCTATCGATTTACCATACTCAGTTGCTATAGCAACAGTTGACGTTGGCCAGCAAAGTTATAAACATAAATTGGAACAAGGCGAAGTTTACCTTATTACTTCTGGTCGAGGTTTGATGCATATTGATGATGAAGAACGAGAAGTAACAGCGGGCGATGCAATTTATATCGAGCCTTTGCGTACTCAATGGATTGAAAACATCACAGATGAAGTTCTAAATTTTACAGCAATAGTAAATCCACCCTGGAGTGAGCAGGGCGATATTCGCTTATGATCTATTTTCAAACCAGTTAAGAACATCGATTGCATTTTTATCCGGTGGAAATACCGGGTAGAAAACTTCCTTAATGATGTTGTCCTGAATAATTAATGTGAGTCTTTTATATCGTTCTATGCCTTCAAGGTTAAATATGGGTAATGATAGTGTTCGTTTAAGCAAAAAATCTGTGTCGCTTAATAGTTCAAAAGGAAGGTGTAACCGCGTTTTTGCTTCTTGTTGATACTCAGTTGGCTGACTACTTAATCCGTATATCGTCGCATGGTTTTTCAAGTCATCATGTAAATCACGAAAACTACAGGACTGTGGTGTACAGCCTCTCGCTCCGGGAATTAAATCCCATCCTTCGGGTAGTGCAACATTGGGCTGCCCTGTCATGGGGTAAATATAAATCACAATGAAACCTGATTGCTTATCTATGCTTGTTTTGCTTCCATCCGTGCAGTTGAAAGTCACATCCGGAAACTTCATTCCTATTAAGTGATCGCATGCGCCATCATCTTTTGGGACAGGTAAGTTATTTGGTATTTGTTCGAGACTCATATGATTAAGAGTTTATCTGTTTGAATTTATGTGTCTATAACAATAAAAAAACGGCCGATATAAGTTTCCTTATACGGCCGTTCTTTATCCAGAACTTACTTAAAATTTTGCTTCAGCATTTCTAAAAGCATTATCAATTCGTAATTTTATAGCAACGCCGTGTCGCTCAATTATAGAACCAATAACAATCGCTGAAACACCCGTTATGGCCAGACTACTCCAGCTGAACAAATCAATCATTGCGTAGATATTACACAAGTCATAGATAACAGCTACAGCAGTTGTAATGAAACCAAATATTGTTATCAAACGAGATTTGTTTACATAGCCTAATGCCATTACAGCAATACCTGCCAATGCACATATCATCCCGTTAAACAGACTTTCATAGATAGCAAGATGAATCATAAAGCTCAAGCTTGTTACCAAACCAGTCATAACAAGTGCGCCTACTTTGTATTCTTCGCTACTACGTTTAGCGAGATCTATCATGTGTGCAGCAAATATTAATGCGAAAGCAGGTAATGTAAATTCAAAAGGAAGTACCTTATCAATTAATTGTGACGCAGGTAATGCGACTAAAAATGACATTGGTATGGATAAAAATTCCAGTAATTTACGAAATTGACTCTTTAAATCTAATTGCAATGAACAATGTCTCAATGTCATAAAGCCAGTGAAAGCAATAATGGTGTAGATCAAATCATCAGCTTGATACAACCATAAGCTACGTACCAACATGATTACAGGTGCAATGAATAATAATAACCTTGCAAACTTACCTTCAGCCGTACGTAACTTTGGATCTTTGGCCACTAACTTTGTTACAAAGGCTAATGACAACAAGATGCTGGCTCCTGCAATAATCGATATGTAAAAAGTATCTCTTACTGGCAACAATAACATCGAGCTTGAAAGCAAGTATGCGCCTGTCAACGGTAGTGCTGATTGACGCGCCATCACTTTAAAACCAAAGAGTGCTATGGGGACTAATACAATCGCAGCAAGTCCAAGTGCGATGGTAATAGATGCGCCACTACTGACAGTCCAGAGTGCAAAGCTTGGATAGCTAGATAAGGTGCTTCCCCATTGAGTATAAGAAAATATCAAAGCACCTAGCGTTGTTAAGTTAGCCGCAATAGAGACAAGACTTAAGCCAAAGAAAACTCTGGCACCTTTATTTTCTTTTAACAAGAAGGCGAGGCAAAAACCACCCGTTGCTAACAATACACTTTGAGAAAGCAATAAATAGTAGCGATGTAGATCACTAACATTACCCCAGTCCTGAAGTAAGAAAACAGACATTGACGCAACGACTGAAAACGCACCGATGATTCTTAGCATCTTCGACAGGGTTGCAAATCGTGTCATCATTTTCATGATGGAACGTTTTTCTTTTGTTTCTTCAATTGAATCTTGTTCAATTGCATTGGAAACATCAATCGTATTTAAATTATTCATGATGTTCATCCTCTTCGTTACTCATTAATTGAGCGAGTTCAGCACGAAGCGCAGCTTCATCTTCTTTCTCACAAAATGTTTTATCCAATACATCGACGGACTCTATTTCCTGACCGACTTCGTATTCAGCTTCACTAATAACGAGTTCCCAACGTTCGAAGGTATCGTCAACATCATTTTTGCTAGAGCCTTCTATGCTGTTGATAGTGCGTAATGCATCAGCAGCTGAATGCCGTGAGCGCATCATGTTTCGTTGTTGAGTAATATCGGCAAGACGTTTTTCTATTTTCTGGATACTACCACTGACTCTTTGTTCCAGTTCATTGTGTTGCGACAGCGACTTTTGAGTTTCCACTATCCGTTGTTTGCATATATTTTTTCTGTGCAAACAATCTAAAGCCATTTTCTCATCCTGAGTAGCAACAGACTTTGCCCGGTGCTCCCAAGTTGTTTCCATCTGTTGCAGCTCTTGCAGCCGGGACTGTAAGTTTTCACGATCTTTCTTAACACGCGAATAGCGAACTTGTGCTTTAGCTAATGCAGCACGACAGTCTTTAATGGAAACATCGATAACAGCGTCATGATTCTCGACTTGAGAAACAACCTTGTCGACTGATGAAGTTAAAGTAGTAGTAATACGATTAATGATACCCATGATATTGGTCCTCTATGTTTTATGAATGTGACCAAAGTATGGTTGTAGGTATTAATAAAATAAACTTAAATTCTATTAGGATAATAAAATTGCACTTTTAGTATAATAAAACAGTACTAATTGCTGGAATAGACTAAAAACTAGGAATATTTTGAGGATTGTTTCTTGCGTAGTAAGGCGCGGTATTTGTTATGGATTTTAATACAACGTTCGGCCAGTTCCGATTGTTCATCTATATTGTCGACATAGAAGCGTATCAATGAACGCATTGGTCCTTCGACACGTGAATATTCGAGATTACCCTCGATTGTTAGTTTTGTTATTTTTTTTAAGTAACGAATTAAAAACCATTCAGTTGTATAAGATTCAATATCTTCTTTCTCAATTTCTTTTATATGTTCCATAACATACAAATGAAAATCACCAAAGTAGACTATTCTCATGCAACTGAAGGTTTATCTATTCGCATCAAATTATTACAGATTATTAGCCTGACTATTTTCAAGCGCAGCGATCCGTTCTTCCAATGGCGGATGGCTCATGAATAAACGTTTAAAGCCACTTGTTCTGCCACCGGAGATTCCAAAAGCCGCCATTTCATCTGGCAACGGTTGCGGTTCACTCCCTTGTTGTAATCGACGTAAGGCTGAAATCATTTTTTCGCGACCAGCTAAATAAGCACCACCGGAATCAGCTTTGAATTCGCGATGTCGCGAGAACCACATAACAATTATGCTGGCTAATACAGAAAGAATCATCTGTACAAATATCACACCAATCCAGTATCCAGGTCCATGACCACGTTCGATTTTAAAGACAGCACGATCGAGTAAATGTCCAATAACACGAGAGAAGAAGATCACAAAGGTATTTACCACACCTTGAATTAAAGTCAGCGTAACCATATCACCATTGGCAACATGGCTGACTTCATGACCTAACACCGCTTCCACTTCATCTCTGGTCATGTTATCTAAAAGACCGCTGCTCACTGCAACTAATGCGGCATTTTTATTCATCCCGGTTGCAAACGCGTTGGGTTGCGGTGAATTAAAAATACCGACTTCAGGCATTTTTATTCCCGCTTCTTTCGCTTGCATTTCAACAGTCGAGAGTAACCATTGTTCTTGTTGCGTTGCAGGCGTTTCGATTAATTTTACGCCCATGGATTTTTTTGCCATCCATTTAGATATCGCTAGTGATATCAGTGAACCGCCCATACCAAAAATACCGGAAAATATAATCAAGGCTGTCAAATTCAGACCACCGCCTTGTTGCGCGAGCATCGTGTCTACGCCGAGTAAGCGCATACTGATACTCAAAACAAGCATAATTGCTATGTTGGTACCCAAAAAAAGCAATAGTCGTAACATTTTATTTAAACCTCAGTTGAAATTGTGACTATATAGATAGTATCTAAAATTATAAGTTCAAGTTGTTAAATCTTTCTTAATACAGCCATCGGTGGTGTAGACAGTACTTTTCGTGTGCCATACATTCCGGTGGAGACAATGATTAGGCAACACGCTGTGGGAGCAATGATCCAAATTAAGGGATTGACGGCGATATGAATTTTAAATACATATTCTGCCAATATCAGTTCTATGATTGAAGCTGCAATTGCAGATAGTATTCCTGTAATTAGTCCTAACAATAAAAATTCAGCGATTAATCCTGAAACAATCTGCTTACGGCTTGCCCCCAATGCACTCATCAATGCTGCTTCACTGGTTCGTTCATCATGCGTACTTTGAATTGCCGCGAATAAAACAGTCAGTCCGGTTAATAAGGTAAAGATAAAGACAAATTCAACAGCATGTATTACTTGTTCCATAATAATTTTGACTTGTGTCATTATTGCATCGAGATCAAGTATCGTGATGCTTGGAAATTGCTTAACCAGATCGGTAAGCACGGGGCGCTCTAGTTCTGATACATGAAAGCTGCTAATAAAGGTACTGGGATGAGACACAAGTGCTTGGGGATTGGCGACGACAAAAAAGTTTACATTGAAAGAATCCCATTCAACCCAACGAAAATTTATGACCTTGCCTTCTATTTTTTGACCAGCAATGAGATAGGTTAATTTATCACTCAGATTTATTCCCAATGTTTTAGCAATCCCTTCCTCAACAGAAAAATAATGTTCATTTCTTATTTCTTTTGGCCACCATGATCCTGCAACCAGGCGATTATCAGCTTGCATTTTTTCGACATAAGAAAGATTAAACTCACGTGCAGCCATCCGTTTAGCACGAGCATTCGTGTAGTTTTCGATATTAACGACTTCATCATTAATTTTTATTAAGCGACCTCGAATCATTGGGTACAAGGGTATGTCTTGATTCAATGTTCCTGATATAAAAGATCTGACATCGTTAACTTGATCGGGTTGTATATTAATCAGGAAATAATTGGGCGCATCCTCAGGTAATCGGTTTTTCCAATTTTCTAGTAAGTCTGTACGTATCAGGGTAAGTAATAACATCACTGTTATGCCTAATCCAATTCCAATTATTTGTATGATACTTTGATTTGAACGACGTGTAACATTTGCTAAACCATAACGTGCTGCCATTTTTAATTTGGGCTGGATGCGTTTTAATATACGCAACATTAATTTTGCTGAAAGTGCTAATACAATTGCTGTGATAAACAATCCGAGTAATGTGCTCAGTGTTAGTTTAATACTTCCTGATTGCCACGGGCTTAAAAATATCAAAGTGATTCCGGCGATGATATAGATAATATAATTATTAATAGGTAATGGATTAAGGTCGCGTCGTAACACACGTAGTGGCGACACGGTTCTTAAATGCATAAGTTGTGGTAATGCAAAACCTAAAACAGTGATTAAGCCTGCGACTATTCCCGATAAAAATGGCCATAACGATGGAAGTGGCAAACTTGTTTGTGTCATACCGAGCATTAATTGATTTAAACCTTCTTGTGCAACATAACCAATTGCACAACCTAACAAGCTGCATATCAGGGCTAATATCAGTAATTGAATCAAATAGACCTGAGTGATTTGTTTTTGTTCTAAACCAAGGCAACGCAGTATCGCACACACATCGTAATGTCGAGCTGCATAACGTTGCGCTGACATGGCGATGGCGAGTCCGGCCAAAGCAACGCTGACTAACGCGGCTAGTCCCAGAAATTGAGCTGCACGATCAATAGCCGTTTTGAGTTCTGGTCGCGCGTCCTTGATGCTTTGAAAAGTGATGTTCTCACCAATGTTTGTTTGGCTATTTTCGATTTCTTCACGAAATTTATTGATTAAGTCAATATTGGCGCCTAACAATAATCTGTATTGAATTTGACTGCCCGGTAAAATTAAACCTGTCGCATCGAGATCATCATGGTTCATCAACAAACGTGGTGCAATATTGAATAAGTCTCCGCTGCGATCAGGTTCATAGGTGATGACCTTTGAGACCAGAAACTGACTTGCACCTAAATTTATTGAGTCACCGATATTAATTTGTAGCTGCTGTATTAATCGGCTATCCATCCATACTGTGCCCGGCATTGGGATAGATTCCGTTATTCGTTCTGTGCCAAATAAGTTGTCACTTATTTTTAGGTGACCATGTATTGGGTAATGTGAATCTACTGCTTTGACTTCGGCAAGTTCAAGTTTGTCATCTTTAGCAACAACACTACGGAAGCTTTCATTTAATGAAACTATTAAATTTGAATCAGTCGCGAGATTTATAACATCCTGTTTAATCTTATATGGAGACAGTAATACCAGATCGGCTGCGAGTAACTCAGTTGCTTGTTGTTCAGTTGCTCGATGTACGCGGTCAGTAAAAAAACTAACAGATGTTAGACAGCCAACCGCTATTATAACAGAGAGTCCAATCAGTCTAAGTTCACCGGAAGCCCAGTCTCGCTTTAATGACGTTATTGAAAATTTGAACGTATTCATGATTAATCAGTTTCTAGCTTTCTGTAAGTTGTCCGCCAGCAATGACAACTTGCCGATCACAGTAACTTGCAATGGCATCATCATGTGTGACCATTACAAGCGTTGTTCCATTTTCTTTGTTCATTTTGAATAATAAATCGATAATTCGTTGAGCTGTTTTTTGGTCGAGATTACCCGTCGGTTCATCAGCAAATAAAATTTTTGGATTGCCGGCAAATGCTCGTGCAATAGCAACGCGTTGTTGTTCTCCGCCTGAGAGTTGGTTCGGATAATGATGAATGCGTTCAGCTAAACCCACTTCATCCAGTTTTTGTATTGCCTGTTTTTCTGCATCATCAATATCAGCTAGTTCAAGTGGTAAGGATGTATTTTCCAATGCAGTCAGACCGGGCAATAAATGAAATGATTGAAAAACGAACCCTACTGATTGTGCTCGAATTTTAGCTCTACCATCTTCATCAAGTTCAGATAAATCGGTTCCATCGAGTATCACTCTGCCCGCTGACGGCGTATCGAGTCCTGCGAGCAAACCAAGTAAAGTTGATTTACCTGAACCCGAAACACCAATAATTGCTAAACTTTCACCTTGTTTAATAGACAAATTAATATTGCTAAGGATTGTTAATGTACCTTCGGGGCTAATGACTTGCTTTCCTAGTGCTTCAGCTTGCACAATGTTTGTTGGAACCATATATGAATTACCGATTATCAATTTTATTTATTTTGTTTGTTGTGTTGCCTGCCACTGTGCAGGCGAAGACCATACTTATACTTGGAGATAGTATAAGCGCAGCTTACGGTATTCCAGTAGAAAAAGGTTGGGTCTCTTTACTGGAACAACGATTACTCGAACAAAATTATGATTATAAGGTAGTGAATGCCAGTATTGTCGGCGAAACGACTTTGGGAGCACAAATGCGTTTAGCTGATTTAATGGATAAGCATCAACCAGATATTGTTGTGATCGAGCTTGGTGGCAATGATGGTTTACGCGGCATT